>NZ_CATXCO010000148.1:0-6253 GCF_958366745.1 uncultured Romboutsia sp. | reverse complement strand
ATAAAACTCGTAGGAGGTATAATAAATGAAAGTTGTAGTTGTTGGATGTACACATGCAGGTACTGCTGCAGTTGTTAATATAAAAGAAAATTATCCTGATAGTGAAGTTGTTATTTATGAAAAAAATAATAATGTATCATTTTTATCATGTGGTATAGCATTAAATGTAGGTAAAGTTATAGACACAACTGAAAAGTTATTTTATAGTTCACCTGAAGCTTTAAACTCTTTAGGTGCTCAAACTAAAATGCAACATGAGGTTTTAGATATAGATTTTAAAAATAAAAAATTATCAGTAAAAAATTTATTAACTAATGAAGTATTTGAAGATAATTATGATAAATTAGTTTTAACTTTAGGTTCTTGGCCTATCGTTCCTAAATTTGAAGGTGGTACTTTAGATAACATAGTTTTATGCAAAAACTATAACCATGCTTTAAATATAATAGAAAAAAGTAAAGATGCTAAGAATGTTGTTGTAATAGGTGCAGGATACATAGGGGTAGAACTTGCTGAAGCCTTTGAAATGCAAGGTAAAAACACTACACTTATAGATGCTGAAAATAGAATTATGGCTAAATATCTAGATAAAGAATTTACAGATATAGCAGAAACTGAATTTAAAAATAAAGGCGTTAATATAGTTCTAGGACAAAAGGTTCAAAAATTTGAAGGAACTGATACTGTAAAAAAAGTTATTACAGACAAAGGTGAATATAATGCTGATTTAGTAGTTTTATGTATAGGATTTGCTCCTAATACAAAACTTGTTCAAGGAAAATTAGAAACTCTACCTAATGGAGCCATAATAATAGATGAATATATGAGAACTAGTGAAGAAGATGTGTTTGCTGCTGGAGATTGCTGTGTAGTTAAATACAATCCTGCAAAAGACACTAGATATATACCTCTTGCTACTAATGCAGTTAGAATGGGTACTTTAGTTGGTAAAAACCTAGTAAAACCAACTCTTAAATATATGGGGACTCAAGGTACTTCTGGAATAAAAATATACAATAAGTGTATAGCTTCTACTGGACTTACTGAAGAAGTGGCTAAAAATACAACAAATTATAATGTAGGTAGTGTAACAATAGATGAAAACTATAGACCAGAATTTATGCCTACATTTGAAGAAGCTAAAGTTAAGTTAGTATTTGATAAAGACTCTAGAAAAATACTAGGTGGTCAAATAATATCTAATATAGATTTAACTCAATATATGAATACTTTATCTGTAGTTATACAAAATGAAATGACAATTGAAGAGTTAGCTATGACTGATTTCTTCTTCCAACCACACTTTAATAAACCTTGGAGTTTATTAAATGCTGTTGCTTTAAAAGCACTATAGATACTATTTTATATAAATAAATTTATATCTTAAAATGACCTGTTTAAAATTATTTAAACAGGTCATTTTTTATACAAAGTTTACACTCTAAACCACAAGTTATACTTATCATATTCATAATACAATAATAAAAAATTCACCCAATTTATGAGAAAAACTTTTACTATATATTCATATCTTTTTTGCCATAAATAAAATAACTACTTATTATCGAAATAATTATTACACAAATTCCAATTATAATAAATTTAACTTCAAACCCATCTTTTAAAATTTCACTAGGATCATAGTAATCAAAAGGTGAAAAATACTTTAACCAATTAAAGCTATCCTTAAGTTTCCCTATTATTCCTAAAAAATAAGAAACAAAAAATATTCCTATTGATATAGGAATTGCTCCTTTATCAGATTTTACAATTGAAGATATTAAAGTTCCTAACGATATAAATATAAGTCCAAGTAATAATATACCTATAAATACTACTTTTATATTCATAATTAAATTCATAACTTCAACCTATTCAGGCTTTACCATATAACATACTCCCATAGTAATTGTACCAATTATTAAGATATAAACATAAAATATAGCAACTATAGCACATAACTTTGATGTAACTATTTTTAATCTATTTATAGGCTTTGAATATAAAAACTCTATCGTACCCTGACTTTCCTCTCTTATAAGAGAATTAACACCTAATATAGCACCATAAACAGCACTTGCCATAGCAATATATTGAATAGCATAACCTAAGTAATTAAATATATCTGTAAAGTCCATACTAGAATCTATATTAAAAGCCTTTAGTATTTCAACTGGCATACCTCCCATTTTATCATTTACAATTTGTTTCATTCCCATAGCTTCCATTGTGGGAAATAGACTCATAAATAAAGTAATTAATGCCCCACAAACTAGTGACCATATTATGCAAGACTTTAATAACCTTTTAAATTCAAAATTAAATATATTCATTAAACTTCCTCCTTATTATTTTCATAATAATTTAAAAATGCATCTTCAAGATTTTCTTTTTCTATTAGTAATTCATCTATCTTGTAGTTCGCAAGCTCTTTTACAAGAGAGTCTATATTTTTTGAACATATAAAAGTATATAATTTTCCATTTTTATCTAATATTTTATCACTTAAATTTAAAACTATATCATCGGTTATGTCACTACTACTTAAAGTTACCTTTAATTTAAGTTCTGTTTTAGACTTCTCTATTTCTATTATATCTACAATCTTCCCTTCCTTTATTACACAAACTCTATCACACAAATTTTGAACCTCTACCAAATTATGAGATGATAGGAAAACAGTATTTCCTTTTTCCTTTTCTTCTATCAATATATTAAATAATTTCTTTTGCATTAAAGGGTCTAATCCATTAGTCGGCTCATCTAATATTAAAAGTTTCGGATTGTTTATTAAACTTTGAGCTATAGCTACTTTCTTTTTATTTCCTAAACTTAATTCACCCATTTTTTTATTCATATCTAATTCCAATTCATTACATATTCTATCTACATATTCCTTATTTGATTTAGGGTAAAAACTTTGAGCATATTTTATAATGTCCTTTACTTTAACATCATCATAATATCTTACTTCACTAGGAACGTAACCTATATACTCTTTTATCTTCTCACTTTCTTTTACACTATCCATCCCAAATATTAATGCTTCTCCACTAGTTGAGTATATAAAATTTAAAAGAGTTTTTATAGTTGTTGATTTACCTGCTCCATTAGGGCCTATAAATCCATATATCTCTCCTTCTTTGACAGATATATTAATATCTTGTATTCCTCTATTTTTACCATAAACTTTAGTTAAGTTTTTTATTTCTATTGCATTCACTCAATCTCCCCCAATACGTTTTAATATATTATAATTACTAAATTTATCTAATATTATTTATAACATAAGTATATGTACTCTAATATATAAATTAAATTGATTAATTTTAATTTCAAGTATTCATTTATACTTAGTGTTTAAATAGTTAAATATAAGGTATAAGCTATTATATATCTATTTGGAGGGGATACAATGCAAAAATATTTTAAAATTTCATCATTTTATTTATTATTTGGACTAGTTATGGGAATCTTTTCAAGAGAGTTTACAAAGCTTAATAACTTTTCTGGATATACTGTGCTTAAATCAGTTCATACTCATACTTTAGTTCTAGGATTTTTATTTTTTATAATAGTTTTACTACTAGAAAAAAACTTTACTATTTCTAATAATAAAAGTTTTAATAAATGGATAGTGCTGTATAATTTAGGACTATTGTACTTAATAATAACATTATCAATCAGAGGTATTTTACAAGTTATAGGTTCTGACTTTGTGGGTCTTAGCCATATTGCAGGGCTTGGACATGCTATATTAGGAGTATCTTTAGTATGGTTTTTGGCAATAGTTAATAAAGAGCTAAAAGTATACGATTCAAATATACTGTCTAAAAATAAATAGAGTTTAAATTATAAAAACATATTATTAAAAAAGTTTTATATAGTTATAAATGTAAATTTTGCTATAACTTAAATTTAAGTATAAATATATTAATAAGAAATCAAAATAATCATGAATTTAAATTTATATTAGGAGGGCAATACAATGAAAGTAACATTTCAAGGAAATCCATTAACATTAGAAGGAACTCAAGTGAAAGTTGGAGATACTGCACCTGACTTTACAGTTGTAGATAATGATCTAAATCCATTTAAATTAAGTGATACTAAAGGTAAAAGAGTATTTTTAACAGTGCCATCATTAGACACACCAGTATGTGATACAGAGGTAAGACGTTTTAACCAAGAAGCAGCAAAATTAGGTGATGTAACTATATATACAATATCTATGGACTTACCATTTGCACAAGGTAGATGGTGTGGAGGAGCAGGAATTGACAAAGTAAAAACAGTTTCTGATTACAAAGATAGAGAATTTGGTAAAAATTATGGTGTTTACATAAAGGAGCTAGGACTTTTATCTAGAGCTGTATTTGTTATTGATGAGAACAACAAAATAGTTTATGTAGAATACTTAAATGAAGTAACTGAAGAACCAGATTATGACAAAGCATTAGATGCTTTAAAATAATATAATTATCAAAAATATACTTACTTGTAATAAAAAATAGAATATAATATGCTCTTAGATTATAGACAAATAGCCATTTTTATTTTGAATAAAATGGCTATTTGTATTTTTATATAATAATTTTATTTATCTATATTTAAGTAATTAATATAATTTCCTTGTATTAAGGGCAACATAACTATAGCAACTTTATAAGGAGGCTTATTTAATAATGAAGATATTAAAATATATGCTTATATTCATACCTATAAGTTTTATAGCTAAATTTTTAAATGCTTCTGATAGTGTTATGTTTATACTATCCTGTTTATCAATAATACCACTAGCTGGACTTATGGGTGAGGGTACTGAAGAAATTTCTTTTTATTCTGGACCTAAAATCGGTGGATTTTTAAATGGTACATTTGGAAATGCAACAGAACTTATAATATCAATTTTTGCTCTTAAAGAAGGTTTATTTGATGTTGTAAAATCATCTATTGCAGGTGCTGTTATAGGAAATATATTACTTGTTGTGGGTGCAAGTATGTTAGCTGGAGGACTTAAGTATAAAACTCAAAAGTTTAATCAAAAAGTATCTGAAGTTTCTTCAAGTATGCTATTATTTGCAGTATTAGGATTATGTATCCCAGCCTTATTTACTCATACGGTAGATCCTAAACTTCTTAATACTAGATATGAAGGATTAAGTATTTTTGTGGCTGTAGTAATGATTGTTATATATGCACTTAGTTTATTTTTCTCATTTAGTACTCATAAACATATCTACAATAATAATGATGAACATGAAGGAAATGCTAAATGGTCATTAAAAAAAGCTATATTCATATTAGTTATTTCTACTATTTTAATAGCTATAGAAAGTGAATTTTTAGTAAATGGTATAGAGCCAATAACTGAAAGTTTAGGTTGGAGTCAATTCTTTGTAGGAATAATATTAATTCCTATAATAGGTAATGCCGCAGAACATAGTACTGCAGTTATTATGGCTAGAAAAGATAAAATGGATGTTGCTCTTGAAATAGCTGTAGGTTCTAGTTTACAAATAATTTTATTTGTTGCACCAGTTTTAATATTCATAAGTTTATTTTTCACACCTATGAGTATAGTATTTAATCCATTTGAGTTAATTGCACTTATTGCTTCTGTACTTATAGCTAATAGGGTTTCTCATGATGGAGAATCTAACTGGCTTGAAGGTGTTCAATTACTTTCAGTTTATTTAATTATAGCTGCATCATTTTTCATATTATAGTAAAAAGCTACCTTAAAATAAGTTTTTAATACTTATTTAAGGTAGCTTTTTTTGTAGGCTTTAACATAAATAACTTATTTAATTGTTAAGTCCTTTTATTAATTTACTACATTCCTCTTCTATATCTTCTATAAATTTATGAATATATATCCCATTACCACAAGCGTATATATTTTCTCTTGAAGTCATAAATTTATCATCGACTTCTGGTCCTGTTGTTGTAGGATTTAACTTTATATCACTTCTCATAGATACTAATCCATCAGAAAGCATAGGTCTAGCAAACATTAAAGTATCACACTCTACAACTTCTTCTTTTCCATCCTTTTCTAAAGTTACACTATTTATTCTACCATCTCCTTGAATAGATGCTATTTTATAATCTTTGTATATCTTATCTGTAAGTCCATAAGTCTCAATATCATTATTTTCAGATATTATACCAACAACATTTATATTTTTATCTTTAAGTTGCTCTTGTATCATATATAAAGTTTCATAGCCATCTATAAGGATGTTTTTAC
>NZ_CATXCO010000147.1:0-6285 GCF_958366745.1 uncultured Romboutsia sp. | reverse complement strand
ATCCTTGACCATAAGCTTTAACTAATATTTTATCATCTATAGCTAAATCTTCTAAAGTTTCTTCATCAAAGTAAATCATAACATGTTCTATACCACCATGCATCCCTGTTACATAACCTTTTTTACCTTTAGCATCTCCTGATACAACCTTTGCTTCGTTACCAATACATGCAAATGTAGTTAATGCTGCATTTTCAGTTGTATTTTCGTTTCTTATAAATACACCTGGTTCAACATGGTCTCCTACCCAATTAAAAGCACTATCTCCTATTTTAACGTTATATGATATACCTCCTGTTGCAGGAAGTACCATTGGCTTTCCATCAAAAGTTATTCTGTAATTTCCACCTAGTGGATGATGTATTTTTCCTTGTACTGACCATTTTACTAAATTTTCTTTGTTTGTTTTTAACATACTTTCACTCTCCCTAATTTTTTATTATAATTTATAAATTCATCTACTGATGACTCTATGTTATCCAATATGTAACTAGTCTTATAGCTTTTTACTTTCATATAATTTTCTTTCTATATTAAACCCATAACGACATTTTAATTTTTCTATAATTTCATTAGTTATTATAGTAAATATTTAATTAGATGTAGACTTTATATATCATTTCTATTCCCAATTAGTATACTATGATTATATCATATTAAGTAATTATGTTACTTACAATTACTGTAATATTTAATTTAAATACTTAGCTTTATAATAATAAAAATAAAATTTTTAGCAACGGATGTGACAAAAATAATTCGCTAACACGTTGCTCGAAGCGGTAGCGAGTGTCATATGGTTTGCGACATGAAAAATAGCGCCCACACGTGGCTTAAAGTGTTTCGCCGACACGTCGCTAAAGCGAAATGAATTTTTTATTAATTTTTCTAAATATTATATATTTTTTTGTTTACAAGTACATACTATAATGATAAAATATAATCCCTTCTAATTACATAGATGGAACTATTGTATTAGATAATAGTTATTTGGGTTATTATACAAAAGGATATGGTGATAATTTATGATAAATGAAAAATTATTAGTAAAAAAAGCATTCGAAGCACAAAAACGTTCTTATTCTCCTTACTCAAACTTTAATGTTGGAGCTGCTTTATTAGGAACTAACGGCAAAATATATGAAGGATGTAACATTGAAAATGCGGCATTTACTCCTACAAACTGTGCTGAAAGAACAGCATTTTTTAAAGCTGTTTCTGAAGGGCAAAAAGAATTTAGCGCAATAGCTATCGTTGGAGGTAAAAATGGTGCTAAGGAAGATGAAGCAGAATACTGCGCACCTTGTGGAGTTTGTAGACAAGTTATGATGGAATTTTGCAACCCTAAAACTTTTAAGGTATACTTAGCAAAAACTGAAGATGATTATATTGAATATACATTAGAAGAAATTTTACCTCTAGGATTTAGTGGAAAAAATCTTGACTAATATTATAAAAAATAAACTATCCTATATATTATAGTTATAAAACTATTTATATTGGATAGTTTATTTGTTTATTAAACTATATATTTATGATATTTATCATTAATAAAGTTATTCTATGCTGTTTATTGTTTTTAATATACAGTATATTAAAATTGTTACTTTTCATATATTAACTATTAATAGTTTATCATTAGAAAATTAACTCTAACCCAAAAGAAAAATAAAGTCAAAACTAAATAAAACATACCCTCTATTGAAAAATATCTTTGCTTTATTTCTTTAATTCCCATTTTAACTTCATCTATTATCTCATTGCAATAATCAGTATTCTTTATTTCTCTACAATCTAAAGTTATTTCCATTAAACTGTGAACATAAATATTATTATCTATATCTAGTAAGTATATTTCATCATTTTTTACTTCATATTTTAGATTTTTTCGTTCTAAATAATTTTCTATTATATTTATTACATCTTTTTCTTTTACATTATGTATATAGTATCTATATTTATTTTTTCTATATCCCCAAATAAAAATTAGTAACGTTACAATACAAAATGCTATTATACTACTAATGCCAATATATCCTAGTTTATATCCTTCTACTAAATTTGAAAGGTTTATATACATTATAACTATAAACATTATTACTTGTGAGTATTTTGGAGTGTACATTATTTTTGCCCCACTTAATAAAGTTATAGTAGTTATAACTAACCATACTAGCATTAAATCAAAAATTATCATTATTTACCCCCCATAATTTTTATTTATATAACATAAATTTCTTCATTAAGTTTATTTACTAAATTAAAATTTATTTTAATATAAATCTTACTATTTTAATTCCTACATATACTAATAAAACTATAATAAAAGCAGATAATAATAAATTGCTCCATGATATACCTATTAATGGTGTCATTGTCAACACTCCCCTATTTATTATTTTAAATATATTATTCTATTTCAAATTTATATTCATTTATATTATCATTTACTTCAATGCAAAAAGTTCCTTTCGCATCTTTTAATTCATCTAAAGATTCTATATTTAAAATTTTAATTTGAGTACTAAAATCAGTATTTGGCTCTAATGTCATTTTTAAATTTTCATCTAAGCTTGTTTTTTGCTCATTACCATTTATAGTTATATTTTTCATATAAAAGGCTATTTTTTTATTAGATTTATTTGAAATTGAAAAAATATAACCTATAGAATTTCCAGGTGTAACTTTCTCTTTTCCTGTTATTTTAACATTTGCAATCTCATCATTTGCTATAATTACTGCTTTATCAAATAAATCTTTTTCTTTATTGATTTCTGAAGATACTTTATTTTCCTCAATTTGTTTTTTACTTATTTGTGTATTATCTGTATTTGAACAAGCAACTAAGTTTAAGCTCATTATGCACATAACCAATACAGTTAATTTACGTCTTATCATATTTCCCCTCCATATATTAAAGCATAAACTTATTATAACATTAACTTCCATAAAATACCATGAAGTTGGATTTATGATAAGACATATATTTTCATATACACAAAAAAATAGGTTGTTATATAGATATCTTTATTAATTTATTATATAACAACCTATTTTTTGTATTATATTTTCTTAATATCCACCAATAAATTTAACTATTTTTCTATAACTCAACCTTATTAGTTAATACATCATATCCTGTATAAGCAAGTGCTAATGCTCCAATTAATAATCTTTCATGACCTAATTTAGTTGTTGTTGCATCTGCCATTTCTACAGTATGGCTTGTTAAAGGACAATTAGTAATTCCTATAAATGGATGTATAGTAGGTGTCTTGTGACTTACGTTTCCAATATCACTTGATCCACATTTTCTTGATTCATGAATATCTGTAATTCCTAAAGCTTTTAAGTTTTCAGTAAAGGCTTCTGATAAATTTTCATTCGTAATCAAATTATCGTTAGGTAACTCATATCTAGTCATTTCAAGAGTTGCACCTGTCATAAGGGCTGCTCCCTCTGCTATTTTTTTTACTTTTATTAATAAGTCATCTAAAGTTTCTTTCTTATCTGCTCTAAAGTAAAACTGTGCTGTTGCTTCATCTGGAACTATATTTGCAGCTACACCACCATTAGTTATTATTCCATGCATTCTAACATCTGGCGTAACATGTTGACGTAAAGCATCTATACCATTAAATAGTTGTATTACACTGTTTAAAGCATTTATTCCATCTTGTGGACATGCTGCTGCATGAGCTGTTTTACCTTTATATGTAAATTGTAAAGGATAAAGTGCCATAGATGTACCACTTTTAGCAGTTATATCTGCTGGATGAACCATCATAGCTACATCTAATTCATCAAATACACCTTCCTCTGCAAGTATAACTTTTGCTCCATTAGTTTCTTCTGCTGGAGTTCCATATACTATTATACGACCTCCTACTTTATCTATTACTTTGCTTAAAATTACACCTGCTCCTGCTGACATTGATCCAATCATATTATGACCACATCCATGTCCTATCAAAGGTAGGGCATCATATTCACATAAATACCCTATAGTAGGTCCTTCTTTTTTACTATCATAAATTGCTCTAAAAGCAGTTTCTATACCTAATAGCTCTTTTTCTATTTCAAAGTTATGCTCTTTTAAAAAACTAGTTAGTACTTCAACAGCTTTATATTCCTTGTTCCCAAGCTCTGGATTTTTATATATATAATCACTTATTTCACATAACTTTTCATGTAGTTCTTGTCCTTTTTCTAATAAGATATTCTTCATTTTTACGCCTCCTAAATTTTTTAAGCCCATCCTATTAATGATGCTATTGTTATAAATCCTATTGATAATGCAAATAATATAATTTGTAATGGTATTATCCACTTTAACCATTTACCATAAGGCACACCTGCTATACCTAAACATGCTATTAACACTCCTGATGTTGGGAACATTGCATTAGAGAATCCATCTCCTAATTGATATATTAAAACTGTTAATTGACGAGATATTCCTACTAAGTCTCCTAATGGTGCAAGTATTGGCATTGTTAAAGCTGCTTGACCTGAACCAGAGTTTATAAAGAAGTTTATAAACATTTGTATTGGATACATTACATATGCAGCAAGTAAAGATGGTAAACTTCCTATAGCACTAGATAAATTGTATAAAATAGTGTCTATTATATTTGCGTTTTCTGCTATTACGATTATTCCTCTAGCAAATCCTATCATAATTGCTGGACCTATCATTTCCTTTGCACCTTCAATAAATGCATTTGCCATTTCATCTGGTGATAATTTTCCAAGTATTCCACTTATAACTCCTACTGCTAAAAATACTGCAGCTATTTCTGGTATCCAAAATCCTTTTTCTAGAACTCCCCATACTATTACACCTATAGCTATGGCAAAAGCTAATAATATAATTTTATGAGATAATGTAAAATCACCTTTTTTATCTTCAAAGTTTTGTAAATTCTTACGCTTTATTTGGTCACTTTCATAAACTAAACTCTTTTTTGAATTTTTCTTAATTTTCATCGCATAAGCCATTATAAATGCAGTTCCTACAAGAGTTGTTATAAACCATATAACTGTACGAAGTTCTATACCTGAATATACTTGAATACCTGCTATAGACTGTGCAATACCTACTGTAAATGGATTAAGCATTGCTGATGAAAATCCAAGTATACATGCTAAGTATGTTATTGCAACTGCAACTATACTGTCATATCCTAGTGCTAATGTTAAAGGTGCTAAAATTGATATAAATGGCACTGCCTCTTCACTCATTCCAAATGTTGCCCCACCTAATGAAAATAAGAATATAATAATTGGTAATAATAATATTTCTTTACCTTTAAACAAATTAACTATTCTGATTATTCCGAAATTAATAGCTTTAGTTTCAGCAATTAAATTAAATGCTCCTCCTACAATAAATAAAAATGCTATAATTTCTGCTCCATCTACAATCCCTTGTATAGGTGCTTGTAAAACTTTAAATAAATTTTGTGGCTGACTTTCAGTATATTTAAATGTTCCATCTACAACTACCTTTTTTCCTGCCTCATTTACTACTGTTTCATATGCACCACCTGGTATTAAATAAGTAGCTATTGATACAATCATAATAATTGCTGCAATAATTACTAATGTATGTGGTACTTTTATACCTTTTCCATCTACTTTTGAATTATTTTGTTTTTTTGTTTTTAGTATTTCCATACTATCTCTCCTTTTTTAGTTATAATTTCATATGATAGTTGGCCAGACTTATCATAAAAAAAGCCTCTTAGTAATAATACTAAGAGGCGAATTTCCGCGGTACCACTCTTATTGGTAAGTTTCTATAAATCCCAATTTAAGAATAATAACACAGAAATTTTTAATAAAAAAGCCTCTTAGCAATCATGCTAAGAGGCGAATTATCTCCGCGATACCACTCTTATTGGTAAAAAAACTTACCCACTCAATCTCTTAAGGCGAGAACACCTACTGCCATACTTAAATTTCCTGCAGTCTTCTCCAAAGCTCTTTTCACATAATCCTCAATACATAGCTTCCACCATCCTATGCTCTCTATAAAATTAAATTATGCTACTCTCTTTTTCATAGAATTTTCTTATTGTTTTTTTCAATTATACTATCACATATATTTTGATGTCAATATATTTTTGTTTTAAAAATTTAGTATCCATTTATAATGGTATATCTATATTTGCTAAATATAAAGATTTATGAAGTGAATCATCTAATGAAAAAACAGATTTAAATTTAGGCTATGTTAGACAATTGTGTGATTAATTATATAGAAAATAGGTTATAATATAG
>NZ_CATXCO010000146.1:0-6305 GCF_958366745.1 uncultured Romboutsia sp. | reverse complement strand
AAAAACATTATATGATTATAAAGATATAATAAAAAAGCTACCTATAAAAGATAAATATACAAAAGAAGAATTATTAATAGAAGACTTTCTTATTGAGAAAGAAAATAATATAGAGATATATTATGCTCCACATAATGAATATTTTAATCAAAAGGCAAAAATATTTATTGTAGGTATAACTCCTGGATTTCAACAAATGAGTACAGCTATATCAACAGCTAGAAAAGAGTTAGAATTTACAGATGATATTAATGAGGTTCAATATAGATGTAAAGTTGCAGCTAGATTTAGTGGTAGCTTAAGAAAGAATATAATTAATATGCTAAATGATATAAAGTTAAATGAAGCACTACATATAGAAAGTGTAAGTGAAATATTTGAAGAGAAGGACTATTTACTACATACAGTATCTCTTATTCCATACCCTGTGTTTGTAAAAAAAGAAAACTATACGGGGCATACACCAAAGCTAATTAAAAGTGAATTTTTAATGAAATATATATATGAAAATTTTGTAGATGAATTTAAGAAAATAGAGAACTATAAAGAAGTATTACTAATACCATTAGGCAGAGCAGTGGAGGAAGTATTATTAAAATTAAAAGATGATGGAATTATAGGTGAAAATCAAATTTTAATTGGATTTCCTCATCCATCAGGAGCTAATGTTAATAGAGTTAAGCAACTTGAAGAAAATAAAGAAAATATGATAAGCTTTATTAAAAATAAATTTTAATACAAAGGGCTATGACTATAAATAATATATGGTTATAGCTCTTTGTATTTTTATATGAGAATTCTTAATATAAAAATACACATATCCTAGTAGAAATAAAAATATTCACAAAACAAAAAAACTTATAAAAGTATATATAATTTAAATTTTAAGCATAATCTAATTATTAAAGTTTAAATTATATAAGGAGAAATTAAATTGAAAAAATATACTAATGAAGAATTAACAGAAAATATAATAAATATGTTAAAAGAGAAAACAAAAAAAGATTATAAAAAAATCATATAAAAAGAGAAGCACATTCTAAGTGTTTAGGTTTATTAAAAGCACAATTTATAGTAAATGAAAACTTACCAAAAGAGTATAAAATAGGAGTATTTAAAAGCCCTAAAACATATAATGCATTTATACGAATATCAAATTCTAATCCAAAAACTAAAGGAGATAATTCAAAAGACATTAGAGGATTTGCTATAAAGTTACTAGGTATAGATGGAGAAAAATGTGAGTCTAACGAAAGTGGTACGCAAGATTTTTTACTTATAAATACTAACATAATGCCCATTGGAACATTAAAGTTATTTCATGATGCAATTTATTATATGACAAAATCAAATCCATTAATATTTGGAGGAGAACTATTAATTCAAGGAAAGTTAGTAAAGATATTAAATTTAATAAAAAATATGAAGCATGAAACAAGTCCTCTTGATGTAAGATACTTTAGTACTGCACCATATATGTTTGGAGATAAGATTGTAAAATATATATTAATTCCAACATCCACATATAAAAGTAAACTTCCTAAAAATTTAACTGCTACTTATTTAAGTGAAAATATGCAAAATCATCTGAAAAAACATGAGGCAACATTTGATTTTCTGATACGAATTCAAACAAATGAAAATGAAATGCCTACAAATGATGCATCTATAACATGGGATATAAAAAAATCAAAAATAGTAAAAGTAGCAACGCTAAAAATTCCTATTCAAATATTTGCAACAAAGGAAAGATATAAATTAGCAGAAAACTTATCATTTTCTCCAGGGCATAGTTTAATAGAACATAGGCCTATTGGAGATATAAATGAAGCTAGGGTTAAGATATATGAAGAGATGTCTAAGTTTAGACACAGTGGAAATTCAGAAGCATTATATGAACCTACTAATAAAGATTTTTATCATATTAAATAATAGATATGGTAAAGAACTATGAACAATGTTTATTTAGCATATCTATCTAGAATTATGGTTGGTATTGGTACATCTGTAATACTGCTTGCTATGTTTAAGGTTCAAGGAAATTGGTTTAAAAAGGAAGAGTTTCCATCTATAACAGCTAAGTTTGCATTTATAGGGAATTTGGGAACAGTATTTGCAACATTTCCATTAGTATATTTAAATGATTATATAGGGTGGAGAAACTCATTTATACTAATTGGTGTAGTAGGTATAGCAATAGGAATAAGTATATATTTAATAGTTAGGAATACTCCTAAGGATTATGGATTTAATGTGGATTTAAAAGTAGAACAAGCAGAAAAAATTAGATTACAAGATGGACTAAAGTCAGTTTTTACTAATAAATCAACATGGTATAACTCACTTATATTATTTTCTTTAGTTGGGATATCTACTGCATTTACAAGTTTATGGGGTGTTACTTATATAACTGATGTATATAACGTAAGTAAAAGTGTATCAGCTTTTATAATATCATTTTTTACATATGGATTTGTAGTGGGCTCTATGTTTATGAATTTTTTGTTTAACAAGATAAAATGCAGTAAATTTAATATATTAAAAATAGGAGCATTTATAAATATATTAATATGGGGATATATAATTATATTATGTAAAGTAAAACCGCCTATAATAATACTACCTATAGCATTTTTTATAATTGGATGTATAAATATGGGGCATTTGCAAGCTTTTAATGATGTTAAATATAAAAATGAAGAAAAGTATTCTGGATTATCTACTAGTATAGTAAATACATCAGAATTTATAGGTAGCGGGCTTATAAATTTAATAATAGCATTTATTATACAAAGTAGTACAGATATTGTTTTAGGATATAGATTAGGATTTAGTATATTTATAATTATGAATATAATAACGGTTATAGCATCAGATATAGGAATTAAAAATGATACTACAAAAGAAGATATTAACTATTGTAGCTAACTTTATTTGTCAATTACTATATAAAATATAAATAGAAAAACTAATACATATACTATTATTAATAAAAAGATTGAATTGATTTTAAAATTCTCTCTTGATTTAATATTTAAAGTTAAAAATATGAAATCAATATAAGGATATCCTAGTCTTTTATTTATATTTAGCTAATTGCATATTTAAATTTAGAATTTGTTTTATACAATAAATAGGACTACTAATAGTTATATTTATAAAGTGTTTTGTTAACTTACTTTAAATTATATATTTACAAAACTGTACTAACTGTATATACTGTTATTATACAGTTGATACAGAAAGGGGTCAAAATGAATATAATAATATCTAATTCATCAGAGTTACCAATATATCTACAGATAGTAAATCAAATAAAAGAAGCTATACTATCAAATAATTTAAAGGAAAATGAACAATTACCATCAATAAGAGCATTAGCAAAAGATTTAAATATAAGTTTTATAACAACTAAAAGAGCTTATGAAGAATTAGAAAAGCAAAATCTTATAAATACAGTACCTGGAAAGGGGTGCTATGTATCATCTTTTAATAAAGAGCTAGTATATGAAGCTAAATTAAGAGAGATTGAAGATAAATTAGAAGAATCTATAAACTTATCAAAAATAATAGGTTTACAAAAAAGTGAATTAATATCAATATTAGAAAGCTTATATGAGGGGGATTAATATGCTTAGATTAGAAAATGTAAGTAAAAGATTTGATGGATTTTACTTAGATAACATATCATTTGAACTAAAAGAAGGATTTATAATGGGACTTATTGGACCTAATGGATCAGGTAAAACTACACTTATAAAAATTATAATGAATCTATTAAATCAAGATGAAGGCAATATATACTTTATGGGAGAAAATGTAAAAAATAATCCTATGAGATTTAAAGAAAATATAGGTTTTGTATATGATAATTTATATTTTTATGAAAATTTAAATGTATCTGATTTTGAAAAGATAGTAGCATCATTTTATAAGAATTTTGATAATAAAAAGTTTAAAGAGTATCTAGATAAATTTCAAATATCTAAAAAGACGAAAATAAAGAATCTATCAAAAGGTCAAAGTATAAAGTTGATGCTTGCAAAAGCACTTTCTCATTCGGCAAAGCTTTTAATACTAGATGAGCCAACATCAGGAATTGATCCTATATTTAGAAAGGATATGATAAAGCTTATTCAAGAAGAATTAGAAAGTGGAGATAAGTCAGCTATATTTTCAACACATATAACACAAGACTTAGAACATATGGCAGATTATATAACTTTTATAAATAAAGGAAAGCTTGTATTTAGTGAAAGTAAAGATTTTATAGATGAAAATTACAAAATCATAAGAGGTAGTAAAGAAATGCTTGATAACACTAACATAGATTTTATAAAAAGAAAAGATGAACGATACTTTAGTGAAGGAATATTTATAGAATCAGGATATAAAAATAGTGATAATATATCTAAAGCAACACTAGAGGAGATACTTTACTACATGGGAGGGGAGACTATAAATGATTAATTTACTAAAAAAAGATATAAGGTCATGCTTCAAGACTGATTTTAAAATGATAATAAAATTACTTGTAGGAATAGTTGTATTTTCAACTATACTTATGCCATTTGCAACTGTAGCAATACCATTGTTTTTAAGTTATATATTTATAATTAAAAGCTTTCAAATAGATGAGTTAAATAAATGTGATTATTTTTTTAATAGTATGCCTATAGATAAAGAAGATATAGTTTATAGCAAGTACATACTTTCAACAATTATAATTCTAATATCATTAATATTTAGTTATATATACTCTTATGTAATAAAAAGTATATGGTATGTAGATCTACTAACTATAGAATCTATATTAATTATTTTAAATTTATTATTACTATTAGTATCTATAACATTACCTATAATCTTTAAATATGGATATAACAAAAGCTATATAGCTATAAATTTAATTACAGGTATTACCTTAGTTATTGTTATCTTCTATTCAATGCAACCTATAGGTATTATGCGTTCATCAGATGGAGGAGCTAAGCTTTTATATAATAATTTAAAGCTATTTTTAACTACAGGTGTATGCATAGTAATATATTTAGCTTCAATGTATATATCTACTAAAATATACACTAAAAAAGAAATAGCAAACTAGGGGGATTAATATGAATAAAAAGTTTATAAAAATAAGTTTAATAATATGTATACCTATAGTATTATTAATATCTTTTTTCGCTATAACAGTTAAAAGTATAAATGATGAACCTTTTGAAGAACCTGAAAAAGAAATAGCAATAGAATATAACGGTTATAAAGAAAATAAAAATAGATACACAATAAGTATATTAGTTAAAAATAATAGTAAAGATATAGCATCTTTAAATGATATGGAGCTTTCTTTTGATTATAAGTTTGATAATGAAGAAAATGTCGATGAAAATGGTTACTATATACAAAATAATGTTTATATAAAAGGATTTGAAGTAGATCAATTTGATGATAACAAAATATATGGTATAGATTCAGGATGTGAAAAAGAAATAACATTTGAAATACCAAAGGGTATAAAATTTGATGAAGAAATATTTGACATTAAAAGACCTACTATACATTATAATGTGAATTTTTATAAGTTTAGAACAGGAAGCAGAAGTTTAATGTTAGGTAGTGGAGGTATAGGAGGTAGTATAACTCTTAATAGAGAAGCTTTAAACTAGTTTATTTTTATATAAGCTAAGTGTTAATACATATATTAAGAATGGTAAGATTTAAAAAAAACTAAAACAAAAAGGATAATTAAAACTTACATTAATTATCCTTTTTATTTTTGCTAATATTATCTACTTGAAATTTTATCTAATTTTTCAATGTATAATGATACTTCACCACATTTTGGACAAATTGCAACTTTAGGTTTTTCTATTCTCTCTGAAAATATAGTGCTATTTTTAGTAATTTTAATACCATATGAAGCACCATCAACTTTAATATCAAAACCATTAACCATTTCAGAATCACATTGTTTACAAGTTCTCATTTTATACCACCTACCTTATGTAAATATTTAAAATGCGATACTTATTATTAAAAATTATAAAAAAAATTATAAAATAGATATATGTTATTATTTAAAGTATAGTTTCCCAATCAACTTTAGTTATAAGTAAAAAAAGAATAAGTGATAAAAATAATATTTCAGGAGTAATAAACAACTGACTTTGTTCACAATTCATTAGAAATCACCTCAATAATTATTACATTATATTAATAAAAAATTATTTTTATGCAGATTATATATCCAAATATTTGACAAAGTAAAATATGAAATATTACATATCCTAAAATTAAACCTA
>NZ_CATXCO010000145.1:0-6329 GCF_958366745.1 uncultured Romboutsia sp. | reverse complement strand
TTCTCCTTCAATTTTATCATTGATCAAACCTTCCATCGTTTCTTCAATGATGATTGGCTCTTTATCAGGAATAACTAAAGCCATTGCGCAAACAAAGCGAGCACTACGTTCTTTTCCTTTTATTGCATCAATAATATATTGATTTTTTATATAATAAGTTTTGTTGTTTAGAAATTTTAAACACAATGTTTACTTATAAAAACAAAATAACTAGGAGGTGAGACTATGGATATAGGTGAGAAAATAAAACGTATGAGAATTGAAAAACAGCTAACGCAAGAAGAATTAGCTAATAGATGTGAACTATCTAAAGGATTTATATCGCAATTAGAAAATAACTTAACTTCACCATCCATTGCTACTCTTATAGATATACTTGAAATATTAGGAACTAATTTAAGGGAATTTTTCAATGAGATAGATGATGAGAGAATATGTTTTACAAAAGATGATATGTTTGAAACCGAAGATGAAGACTTAAAATATACTTTAAAATGGCTGGTACCTAATTCACAAAAAAATGAAATGGAACCAATAATAATAACTTTAGAATCTGGTGGACAATATAAAGAAGAAAAACCACATCAAGGTGAAGAGTTCGGATATGTTTTATCAGGTTCCATATATTTACATATAGGTGATAAGAAAAATAAAGTAAAAAAGGGTGAAAGTTTTTATTTTAAACCAAGAGCTAATCATTATATATCAAATGCGGGTAAAACAGTTGCTAAAGTAATTTGGGTAAGTACTCCGCCATCATTTTAAGAAAGAGGTGTAATAATTGGTAGAAAATATAATTGAATTAAAAAACTTATGTAAGTCTTATGATGAGTTAACTATACTAGATAACTTTTCACTAAATATAAAAAAGAATGAATTTCTAACATTGTTAGGGCCTAGTGGTTGTGGAAAGACTACTACTTTAAAAATAATAGCAGGATTTGAATATGCAGATGATGGTAAGGTGATTTTCGAAGGAAAGGATATAAATAATACTCCTCCTTATCAAAGACCAGTAAATACAGTATTCCAAAAATATGCTTTATTCCCTCATATGAATATATATGAAAATATAGCCTTTGGATTAAGAATAAAAAAGTTACCAAAGGAAGAGATAGATAGAAAAGTAAAGGAAATGCTAAAGTTAGTTGCTTTAGAAGGATATGAAAATAGAAAAGTAGACTCTTTAAGTGGAGGTCAACAACAAAGAATAGCTATAGCAAGAGCATTAGTTAATGAACCAAAGGTATTATTACTAGATGAACCTTTAGGTGCTTTAGACTTAAAGTTAAGACAAGAAATGCAAATTGAGTTAAAAAGAATGCAACAAAAGCTTGGAATAACTTTTATATTTGTAACTCATGACCAAGAAGAAGCGCTTAGTATGTCTGATACAATAGTAGTAATGAATAAAGGTAAAATACAACAAATGGGTACACCAGAGGATATATACAATGAACCTAAAAACTCTTTTGTAGCTAGATTTATAGGAGAAAGTAATATATTTGATGGTATTATGTTAGATGATTTTAAAGTTGAATTTTGTGGTAAATTATTTGATTGTGTAGATAAGGGATTTGAAAAAAATGAAAATATAGAGGTTGTTATAAGACCTGAAGATATAAAAATGGTAGAACCAAATGAAGGGATGCTAAAAGGTATAGTTACATCTACAGTATTTAAAGGTGTACATTATGAAATTTTAGTTAAAGAAAATGATAGAGTGTGGATGCTTCACAATACTAAGAGTGCAGAAGTTGGCTCAGAGTTAGGTATGGATATATATCCTGAAGATATTCACATAATGAGAAAAGAAGAGAACTAAAATGAAGAAAAAATCTTTTTTAGCTTATCCATATATAATATGGAGTGCCATATTTATAGTAATCCCTTTAATACTAGTAGTACTTTTTAGTTTTACGCAAAAAATTGATGGAAAACAAGTATTTTCTATAGCAAATTATAGAGATTTAATGGATCCAATTTATTTCAAAGTATTTTTAAGATCTATAATTTTAGCAGGAGGCTCAACATTAATTTGTTTGATTGTTGGATACCCTGTAGCATATTTAATATCTAAAGTTAATGTTAGTAAAAGAGGAACATTAATATTATTATTTATTTTGCCAATGTGGATGAACTTTTTACTTAGAACATATGCATGGGTTGCAATATTAGGTAAGAATGGATTATTAAATACATTTTTAGGTTGGTTTGGAATACCTCATACAAGTATTTTATATACTAATACAGCTATATTACTTGGTATGGTTTATAACTTCCTACCATTTATGGTCCTTCCTATATTTAACTCATTATCTAAAATGGATAGTGACTTAATTAATGCAGCACGTGATTTAGGAGCAAATAGCTTCCAAGTATTTACTAAAGTTATATTCCCTTTAAGCTTACCGGGAGTTGTATCTGGAATAACTATGGTATTTATGCCAGCAGTTACTACATTTGCCATATCTAGATTATTAGGTGGTGGTAAGTTTATGTTAATAGGAGACTTAATAGAACAACAATTTACAGTAGTTGGAGATTGGAACTTTGGGTCTGCGGTATCAATATTTATGATGATAATAATACTTATATCTATGGCTGTAATGTCTAGATTTGAGGATGAATCTGATAAGGAAGGCGGTGGGTTATTATTTTAAAGTTAAAGAAATATATATCTAATATCTACTTATTTTTAGTATTTTTATTCTTATATGCACCAATATTTGCTTTAGTTGTATTTTCTTTTAATGACTCTAAATCAATGGCTCACTGGGGCGGATTTACATTCAAGTGGTATAAAAGTCTTTTACACAATGAAAGTATAATGAGTGCATTATATTATACACTTTTAGTTGCTATATTATCTTCAGTTATAGCTACTATAATAGGTACTATAAGTGCAATTGGAATAAATAAAATGAAAACAAAACCAAGAAAGTTATTACTTAATATTAACTATCTTCCAGTATTAAATCCGGATATAGTTACAGCAGTAGCATTAATGAGTTTATTTGCTTTTGTTAATATAGAGTTTGGTTTCACAACAATGCTTTTATCTCACATAATGTTTAGTATACCTTATGTTATATTATCTGTTTTACCAAAGGTAAGAACTTTACCTCAGAATATAGAAGAAGCAGCAATGGATTTAGGTGCTACACCTATGTATGCACTTAGAAAAGTTATACTTCCCCAAATAAAACCAGGGATAATATCAGGTTTTTTAATGGCATTTACTATGTCTATTGATGATTTTATAATAAGTTTCTTCAATACAGGAAATGGAGTTAGTAATCTTTCAATAGAAATTTATGGTATGGCTAGAAGAGGTATAAAGCCAGAGATAAATGCATTATCTACTATAATGTTTGCAGTAGTACTTGGATTACTTTTATTATCTAATAGAAAACAATCTATAGTAAGGAGTGGGAAGTAATGAAAATATATAAAAAAATAATATCACTTTTGACTATAGGTGTACTTTCTGCAACTATGATGGTTGGGTGTGGAAAAGGTACTGATTCTACAACGGTTCTTAACGTATATAATGTTGGGGACTATATAGATGAATCATTAATAAGCAAGTTTGAAGAAGAAACAGGAATAAAAGTTCTTTATGAAACTTATGATACTAATGAGACTATGTATCAAAAAGTAAAAAGTGGAAGTACAAATTATGACTTAGTATTTCCATCTGACTATATGGTAGAAAAAATGATTAATGAAGGTCTTGTACAAAAAATTGACTTTGAGAATATACCTAATATGAAATATATAGATAAGAGTTTTTTAAATCCTATATATGATGAAACTAATGAATATAGTGTTCCATATATGTGGGGTACGTTTGGTATTCTATATAATAAAAAAATGGTTAAAGAGCCTGTTGATAGCTGGGATATATTATGGAATCCTAAATATAAAGGAAATATAATGATGTTTGACTCAGTTAGAGATACTATGGGAATAGCTTTAAAAAAATTAGGATATAGTATGAATACTACAGATCTTAAAGAAATTAATGAAGCTAAAGATGTTTTAATGAAGCAAAAGGATTTAGTATTAGCTTATGTAAATGATGAAGGTAAAGATAGATTACTAGGAGAGGAAGTTGCTATGGGTATAATATACTCAGGTGATGCAGTAACTCTTATGGATGAAAATCCTAATCTAGACTATGCAATACCTAAAGAAGGTAGTAATAAATGGGTAGATGCGATGTGTATACCAAAAACTGCTCAGAATAAAAAAGAAGCAGAACTATTTATAAACTTTTTACTAGATCCAGAAAATGCAAAGATTAATGCTGAATATATAGGATACTCTATACCTAATGAAGGCGCATTAAAATTATTAGATAAAGAAATAACTGAAAACCCAGTGGCTTATCCATCACAAGAAGTATTGAATAAATGTGAAACTTTCATAGATTTAGGTGATAAAATAAAATTATATGATAGAGCATGGATAGAATTAAAATCTGAATAATATAATATAAAAAAATAGCTATGTTTAAACATAGCTATTTTTTTATATTATACTTTAATATTACTATACTATTCTTACAATTAAGATCTAATAGTATAATGATATTAAAGTAATTATTAAGAGGAGATATTATGGGGAAGAAAAAAATAAAACATTTAGGAAAGAAAAGGCGAAAAAATAAAAGTATAGGTGGATTTATTAAAAAGACGATTATATTATTGGGAACATTTATAAGTTTGATAACTTTTATTTATTTAGATAAGCATATAAAAGAATTGTATAAAGGAGTTAATATTGAAGAATCGGCAATAGAATTTTATATAGATATGGCAGATGAAATAGGAAATAAAGAAGTACAGCTAAGTTGGCAAGAGTTAATGGCTATAGATATGGTTAGATATGAAGAAGATTTAACTAATATAAAAAAGAAAGATGTTATAGATATAGGAAAGAAATTTATTAAGAGTGAAGTAAATGAACAAGGGAATAAAATTAAAAAAGTTAGAAGTTTTGATAAAGTTATAGGTGAAGTAGGGTTTGATGATAAGCAAAAAAAGCTAGCGAAAAAATACCTGGAAGAATTAAAGGGAAGTTATTTAGCCAAAGACACATTGAAAAATCAGGATGAAAAAATTAAATTTATAAAAAAAGTATCTGAATTATCTTATGAAAATTATGAAAAGTATAAAATATTACCATCAATAACAGTAGGACAAGCAATATTAGAATCTAGATGGGGAGAGTCAGATTTAAGTAAAAATAGTAATAATATATTTGGGGTTAAGGCAGATGCAAGATGGAATGGAAAAGTAGTAGAAGTAAATACTTCAGAAAATTATGATGATAAAATAGTAGCTAAATTTAGAAAGTATGACTCAATAAAAGATTCTATAAATGATCTCGGAAAGTTCTTGACTGAAAATAAGAGATATGAAGAAAGTGGTTTATTTAAAGCAACACATTATACGACTCAAGCTCAGGCATTAGAAGATGCAGGGTATGCAACAAAGAAAAATGAAGATGGAGAGCTTATATATGCGGATATATTAATAGATTTAATAAAAAAATACAATCTACAATTACTAGATAGAGAAGTACAAGAGATTAATTAATAATATGGTTGAATGAAATATAAAACATGTTTGTAGCATAATAAAAAGATTATATTAGTATATGTACTGTTAGTGATTGACTTATAAGACTTAATATAAAAAATGATACTATGTGATGATTATTAAATGGATAGATACATTGTAAATTTAACTGGCAATGCCTTAGGGCTTATTCATAGTTAAGGGAAATAGAAGTTACTATAAATAGTTTTGAAGATAAAGTTATAATTAGTATAAAAGACAATTTTATTAGCGTAGATGAAAAATACAAGAGTTTATATTTGATATATTTAATCAAGTTATAGATTTAAGTAATGGAGTTAAAAAGAAAAATGATTTTATAATAAAATTACTTTCGATATCTTAATCAAAATAAAGGTTTACTAAAAAAGATTATCTTATAGAGTAAGTTTAATTTCTAAAGATAATCTTTTTTAGTAAGTAAAATAGAAATAGCTGAAAGTTACAATAATAATGGAATGATACATAAGTACACAAGTAGGTTATTTTTATTGAATAAGACTAAATTAAACTTATAAATAATATATATAATAAAAGAATTATAAAAAAATATAAAAAAAGTATTGACTATATAAATTTAAGATGGTATAGTTATACTTGTCCTTAAGAAAAGGGCAAAACAAAAAGTAGCAACGAAATAGTTGCTTAAAAAGAACTTTGAAAATTAAACAGTAGGTTAATTTATAGAATTGAAACTAACAA
>NZ_CATXCO010000144.1:0-6420 GCF_958366745.1 uncultured Romboutsia sp. | reverse complement strand
TAACAAGAGCCTTGAAGAATCTATTTACGAACTTTTTTAAGTTCGACTACTATAAGTAATCAAAAAAATAATAGTTTCTAAATAAATAATAAATCATATAATATATTGTAGGTTATAATAATTGAGGTATTTTGCGTATTTTACTAATTATTTTTTAATATAAAGTATAACTTACAATAAATTAAAATAAAAAGGTGAATATTATGAAGTATGGAATTGATATAAGTTCTTACCAAAGAAATATAGATTATAATAAGGTAATTAAAAATATAAATTTTGCTATTTTAAGAGTTGGTTTTGGGGTTAACTATTTGCCTGAATCACAAAAAGATAACCAATTTGAAAATCATTATAAAGGTTTATATGGTAAGATACCTATTGGAGGATATTATTATGCCTATGCAAATGCAATTGGAGAAGGTAAAAAAGAAGCAGAAAATTGTTTAAAATATTTAAATAATAAAAAACTTGATTTACCAATTTATTATGATATAGAAGATAATTCTATGAAATGTATTAATGATGTAGTAAGAGAGTTTGTTGATACAATAAAAGCAGCAGGATATGATGCAGGTATTTATTGTAATATGAATTGGGCAAGAAATAAAATTGATTTAAGTAAATTTCAAGATTGTTCAATATGGATTGCAATGTATGGAAGTAATAATGGACAGATACCAAATAATAGACCTTCTATAGATTATAATGTATGGCAATATACTTCTAGAGGGATTGTAGATGGTATAAATGGATATGTAGATATGAACATTGCGAATGATGATTATCTATCAAATAAAGAACCAGATGATACAATTAAAAAATCAATAGATGAAGTTGCTCAGGAAGTAATAAATGGATTGTGGGGAAATGGTGAGGATAGAGTAAATAAATTAACTGTTGCTGGTTATAATGCACAGGAAGTTCAAAATAAAGTAAATGAATTATTAAATGCTAATAATGAAGATACTTATATAGTTAAAAGTGGTGATACATTAGATGAAATTGCTAAAAAGTATAATACAACAGTAAATAGTATTGCAAAAAAGAATAACATAAAAGATGTAAATAAAATTTATATTGGCCAAGTATTAAAAATATAAGTAATAAAAACTTACAATAGTATATGTCAAGCTATTTGCATGTTAAGTAAAATATTAAATAAACTAAAAAATGATTAGATTATCGATATATTTTGTAAATAATCTAGTTGTTTCTAATATATTAGTGCATATATATTAAAATATCATAGAAAATGTGAATAATGATTAAATAATATAAAAATAATATCTTAATATAAAATGTACCCTATAGAGTAGACACCTAATAAAAGGTCTGACCTATAGGGTATTTTGTTTATAAGGAAATTCTGTTATCTTGAAGCTGATGAAGCTTCTGTATATAGAATATAAGAATTTTTATCACAATACATGTAAATAATGGTAATCGATAAAAATGACAAGTTTCACCAAAATATAACAGTATAAAGGTGTTATAATGTCGGAGTTGAGTGAAAATTTTTTCACGTAGTAAATATAATGAATAGGGGAATGTTAAAAATGAATTGCAACTATTGTAAAAGCACAAAACTTGAATATTTATTATCTGATACAAATTCCACATATACTTATTGCAGTAACTGTAAGAAGAATTTTGACTTAGCTCATAAACATATAGCTATAGACGCTCTTTTAAAAAAACTTTTAAATATCTTAAATACTTCAAATGAAAGAAGTTTAAAAATCGAAGTTACGCAAGAAAATGGTTCGATTTTACTTATAATCAATAATATAAGGGTTTTTAAAACTGATTTTAAATATGATTTTCTGAAAAAAGATGTATATTATTTAGAAAATATTATTTCAGAATTAGTTCAAGATTCTTATAAATTTAATTTATCAAAAGTTGATATAATAGTAAGTGAATAAAAAATAGATTTATAGAGGTTAATAGAGTTATAATGCAAAATCTATTTAGAACAGTAGATAGAATAATTGATTTATATATAAGTTAATAAACAAAACGTAATAAATGAAATTATAAATATATATTATAATTTTGAATCTATATTAAATAGAAGATAGTCTATTAGATAGGACACAAAAAATTAATATAAGGAGATGTTGCAATAAAAGCAACATCTCTTTTTTAATAATAAAATAAGGAGAAAATAAAATGATAATTAAAATTTGGAAAGAGCAAGATTTAGAGTTAGTAAGTGAACTACCTAAGCAAGTAAAAGAAGTTATAAAAGAAAATGTACAGATTTTAGTAGAAGAGTACGGAGAAGAAAGGACAGAAGAAGACCTTGGAGGATTTATTGCACTAACAGATGAAGAAGGAATAAAAGAACTAAAGGAAAATCTACTAAAAAATAAGATACAATAAAAAATTTCTTAAATGAGTTGAGCATAGAGTTCTCAGATGACAAAGTTGAGGTTGATAAAACTACTTATAATCCATCTCGTATTTGTAGACTATACGGAACAATAGCATGTAAATGAGACAATATACCAACAAGACCACATAGGCAAGCGATAATAATTTCAATTAGAGGTGAAGGTGAGATAGTTACTATATCTCAGATAACTAAAATAGTATCTAAACTACAGGATAAACATAATATAAATACTGAAGTAACAGCAGAAATAACCAATAAAAAATTAAAAAATGTGAACAAGAAAAAAGATGAAGCTGAATGGTTAGAAAAATATGAAATACAAGTTTCTCATCGTAAAGAAGAGGCAGATAAAATAATATATGTATTAAAGCAATGTCCTTGGAATGAAGGGCATACAGATAAAAGTGCATATGTTATCCAATATAATAATGGAAACATAGTAGCAGGATGTCATCATAATTCTTGTTCAGAAAATAACTGGAGTACACTTAGAAGTAAATATGAACCTACAAATAAAGTTACTAATGAAAATATCGACAAATATGACGGTAAAAATGAAGATAAAAAAGGTCAAATAGATATATTAATAGATATCGTTGAAGATATAGAAACATATAGGACATCTATGGATGAGACATATGTAACCATCCAAATTAGAGAAAATAATGAAAATGTAAATGTAAAATCGGAACGTTTTAAAAAATGGATTGTTTCACAATTTTACAATATAGAATCGAAAATACCTACGAATGATAATATAGCTAAGATAATACTATTTTTAGAATCTAGAGCAATGAATGAAGTAAATGAAGTGTTAGTAGAAAGAAGATGCGCTACAGTTGATAATTGCATTTATTATGATTTAAAAGATGATAGCTGTAACGTTGTAAAGGTATCAAGAGATGGTTGGGAAATTATTAAAGATCCACCTGTTATATTTGCTAGAACAAAAACAATGTATAGACAAGTGACACCAGAAAGAAATGGTAATCTTGATATATTAGATAAATGGTTTAGATACAAAGATGAAAACCATTTAATACTTCAAAAAGTAATATTAGTAGCTTCACTTATACCAAACATAGCAAGACCAATACAAGTACTACATGGAGAAAAAGGTTCATCTAAGACGAGTACAATGAAGCTGGTAAGAGATATAATTGATCCAGCAATCGTTCCAGTAGTATCTATCCCTAAAACAATAGATGATTTAGCAGTATATATTTCAAAGAACTATGTTCCTTGTTTTGATAACATAGATACAATAAGTAATCAAGTTAGTGATTTATTATGTATAGCTGTCACAGGTGGTGGACACACAAAGAGAAAGTTGTATACAGATGATGAAGAGCAAGTTATGTTCTTCCAAAGATTCATAGTATTAAATGGAATTAATGTGGTAGCAACAAGACCAGACCTTTTAGATAGATGTATATTATTAGAACTAGAAAGAATACCTCCAAATGAGAGAAAAGAAGAAAAAGTACTTAGAGAAGAGTTTGATAAGGACAAACCTATAATACTAGGTGCAATATTTGAAACACTATCTAAAGCAATGAGTATATATGACCAAGTCGAGTTAAATAACTTAGGTAGAATGGCAGATTTCACAAGATGGGGATATGCAATAGCAGAAGTTTTAGGTATAGGAGGAGATAAGTTTTTAGAAGCTTACTTGAATAACCAAAATAATGCTAATATAGAAGCTTTAGAATCTCATCCTGTAGGATTTGCAATGTATAAGTTCATGGAAGACAAGACTGTATGGTCGGGTTCACCTACAAAACTTTTATCTGAATTAGAAATAGTTGCAGGTTTTGTAAAGATAGATACCACAAATAGTAATTGGGCTAAAACACCAAATGTATTATCAAGAAGATTGAATGAGATAAAGAGCAATTTACTAGATGTAGGTATTGAATTTGAAAGAAGTAAAGGTAAAAACAGAGAAATCAAAATAACTAGAATGTAATAAATTTAAAAATGTACTAGGGGTATTTTAGTATTCCTAGTATATATAATCATAATTTGGAGGATAACTATGGATACTGTGACAATGGAACAGATAAATGGAGATGAAATAATAAATATACTAAGTGATATAATTCAAAAACACATAATAAAGACTAATGAAGAAAATGGAGGAAATGACAATGAGTAAAAAAGTAGCAATATATTGTAGGGTATCAACGATAGAACAAGCTGAAGAAGGTTTCTCAATTGATAGTCAATATCATAATATTAAAGAATACTGTAAGAATCAAGGTCATGAAATCTATAACCTTTACGAAGATAGAGGAATAAGTGGAAAGAATATAACAAATAGACCAGGAATAAAACAATTGCTAGAGGATGCTACTAAGAATAAGTTTGATTTAGTAGTTGTTTGGAAATTAAATAGGATAAGTAGAAAATTACTAGATATACTTAATATAGTAGACTTACTAAATAAGCATAATATAGCATTTCGTTCATTAACAGAGAACTTTGAAACAGAAACACCATCAGGTAAACTTCAACTTAACATAATGGGAGCAATAGGGGAATTTGAAAGAGAAACTATTGCTGAAAATGTGAAGATGGGATTATTAGCAAGAGCAAGAGAAGGAAGATGGAATGGTGGTGTAGTTTTAGGGTATACCCTAAAGCCAAATTTAAAGATTAGTTTACAAGTATGTTTATAAATAAAAGATTTATTGCATGGTTAAATCATTATTTTATAATAGCATAAATATTCTGATAATAAAAGGCTTTTATTGGAAAAAAATACAATTAATATAAAAATAGAAAATATAAGAAATTAAGGTATAGTTAATTAAGAGATGTATATTTATGAAGAAGAAAAAATTATTAAAATTTATATCTAGTATAGCGATGGCACTTATGATTATTTTTTCAAATACATTAAATATTTTTGCAAATGATATTTATAATAATTTAGAATCGAGCATTATAAAAGAGACTGAAGATATTGACTTAGAAGAAGAAAAAATAGTAAAGATTGAACTAGATAATAAAGCAAGAAATATATTAGGAATTGAATATATAAAGGTTAAAATAAGTGCAAGTTATGACTCAAAGAATAAGATGCATGTATGGAATTTCAATGTTGATATACCAACATCTATATTTGTTAAGCCTCCATTAAAGTTAAAAGTACAGATACTAAGGTCAAATACAGAAAATGGTACTTATAGTAACTATGGTATATTAAAGGATTTTGGAAATGTAAACACTATAAAAAACTATAAGCATTCTGTTCCAGCTAAAACAGGATATTATAAAGTTAAACTTATATCTCAACTAAAGCCAGATGGATCAAATTCATATTTACCAGCTAAAACAGTAAATACTTATTATGGATTGCTAAATAGAACTGGAAAGTTATGGAATGCATCATATACAGATAAAAAATCAGGAAAAACATTAGGTAAACCTAGAGCTGATTATGTAAAAAATACTATACATAAAAGGCCTAGTAATTTAAACACAACATATTATAATGAATATAAGCGTAGATATGGAGTAACTTTAAATTCATCATTATATGATGTTCATCACATAAAGCCATTAGCATATGGTGTAGATAATAGTTTTTCTAATTTAATACATTTACCAAAATCAATTCACAAAACTGTTACTAGCTGGTTTAGTGGATACTAATAATTAAAAGGATAATAAAATGAGTATATTAAAATATTATATATCAACTGAATATCCAGTTGAATTAAGTAATGAATTAAAAGATCATGTGAGTATATATTCTAAACGAAAAAGTAATAATAAATTAATTATTTTGAAAGAATTAGACTATATAAATATAAATATAAGAAATTTACTAAAAAACAATTTTGTATATGAGGTAGAGTTTGAAAAAACAAATACGTATTTGCAAGAAAAAGTTATAGAGTTAATCAATAAAATAATAAAGTGTAATATATTTAATGGATTTAATGCGATTGAAATTTATTGTAATGAAGATAATGATTTAGAAAAAGTTAATTTAAAAATAAAAGATGTAG
>NZ_CATXCO010000143.1:0-6444 GCF_958366745.1 uncultured Romboutsia sp. | reverse complement strand
TAAGAATACTATTTGTTCTGCAACAAAAACAAGACAACAAGCAGCTAAAGAATTATCTGTTGATGTAGACTGTATGATAGTTATAGGTGGAAAACATAGTTCTAATACACAAAAGCTAGTAAATATATGTAAAGAACAAGTACCTACTTTTGCAATAGAAACTAAAGAAGATTTAGATATAGATAAATTAAACAAATTCAATTTAATAGGAGTTACAGCAGGAGCTTCTACACCTGATTGGATAATTGAAGATGTAATAAGTTTTATAGAATCATTATAATTTATCTAAACTAGCATAATATATAATACGATAATATATAATAAAGACATGAGTTTTATTTAATTCATGTCTTTTGTTTTAAGTTATTTTATTAAGGGTGGATGATATTATATGATTAAGAAGAAAATAAAAAATGTATATAGAATGTTAATGTATGCATATACAAAAGATATAAATATAAAATGCACTAATGTAAAGTATGGAAGTGATAAAAAACAATACTATAAGGTATATAAACAAAATAGTAATAAACCAACTATATTTTTTATTCACGGAGGAGGTTGGTGGCAAGGTAGTCCATCTTTATATAGTGGAGTTGGGAAATATTTTTTTAAACATGGATATACAGTAGTATTGGTTGGATATAGATTAGTACCACATTATAGATATCCTATTCAAATAGAAGATGTATTTAAAGCTCTTAGACATTATATAAAAAATAATGATACTAATAATGGTATAGTAGTTGGAGGTTATTCAGCTGGTGCAGAAATATCATCTCACTTAGCTTTTGATACAAAAATGCAAAATGATTATAAAATAAATACATCTATTTTAAAAGGTTTTATATCCATATCTGGAGTTTTAAATTTTAATAAATGTAATTCAAATAGATCTAAAAGGTTAATAAAAAGGTATATATATAAAAGTAATACTGATACTTGTAATCCTATAAATCTAATAAATAAAAACTCTACTATAAGTACTCTTTGTATACATGGTGATAGTGATACACTAATAGATATAGAAAACTCAAAATCCTTTATAAATAATTTAAAGAAGGTAAACAATAATTCTTATTTAAAAATAATAAAAGGTGCTGAGCATGAAGATACAATAGATATAGTAAGAGGAAAGGGTAATGAATATTCAAAATATGTTTTTGAATTTTTAGAAAAAATCGTTCAAAGTGAGGTGAACTAATGCCTATTACTAATAAAAGACATTTTATAGATAACATAAAAGTAGTACTTATATTTCTAGTTGTATTTGGTCACTTAATAGAGCGATACATAGACACTAGTGACACATTAATGGCTATATATATGTTTATATATATTTTTCATATGCCTTTGTTTATTTATATCTCTGGATACTTATCTAAAAATGTAAATAAGAGTAAGAAAATTTTTCTAAAGGATTTATTAATACCATATATTTTCCTAAATATTATATGGTATTCACTAGCATATATATATACTGGGGATATTAATTTACCTATAATATATCCAGGATGGACTTTATGGTTTTTACTGAGTTTATTTTTTTGGAGAAGTTCACTTAAATACCTAATAAAAATTAAATATATACTGCCTATTAGCTTTATATTAGGTATTTTAATTGGACTTATACCAAATGGATCTATACTATCATTTTCAAGAACCATAGTTTTTTTACCTTTCTTTTTATTAGGATATTATACAGATATAGAAAAGATAAAATATATATTTGATAAGGTTAACATAGGTATATGTATTTTAGGAATACTTATATTTATAATTGTTTCATTTTTTATAGCTAATAAAGATATTTTAGATTATCGATTTTTATATGGATCTCATTCCTATAAAGAGCTTGGTATCAGTATTTATATAGGCATAATCTCTAGAATATTACTTTATATTAGCAGTATATTATTAAGCTTATTTGTATCATATATAATACCAACTAGCAAAACATTTTTTACTCATATTGGAAAATCAACTATGTATATATATGCTTTTCACACTTATATTATACTTATAATATTCTATCTTATACCTTCATGGAATAAAAGTCTTCTTACAAATTTAATAATTATAATTAGTCCATTATTAGTTACATATATACTTTCATGTAAATTTTTTGAGAAAACTTATAATATGGTACTCAATCCTATATGTAAACTAATAAAATAAAAGAGAGTATAGCATACTCTCTTTTATTTATATCAGAATTTTAACTTATCATTTAGCTAATAATATAAAGGGTGATAAATATGTATATATTAAATTTAAAAACTGCCGAAATAATAGATCATTTTAGAGAAGACTTTTATAGTAAAGTTTATCCATATCTTATTTTAAGTACAGCTTGTGAACTAAAATTACTTAAAGATATTTTAGATATAGATGAAATAACATTTAATGATTGCCTTGAATTTGATGAAAATATAAAACTTGATTTATTTGATAACTATGACTTTTTAAGTCTTAATACATGTGAACTTAGTGGTAATGAAGCTAAAATTGAAGAAGTAAATATGTACTTATCAGATAACTTTATATTAGTTATATGTGAAAAGGATAATTTCTTATATGATTATGTAAAAAGTATGATTCTTAATAATTCAAAGATTCAAAAGCATTATAATCCTAGTAATCTTTTTAAAATAAGTTATCTTATAATAAAAAATATTATTATACATGAATTTGAAAATTTAGAAAAAGTAGAAGATATGATATTAGATTTAGAAGATGAAATTATGGAAGGTACAGATGATGAACATATTCTAAAAATAAATTATATAAGAAGTCTAACTAGAATCTTAGTAAAAAACACAAGACCTCTTTTATATTTAGGTGATAGAATACTAAAAGATAATTTTAGATATCTTAAATATAATGATATGAAAAGGTCCAATTTAGATAATTTACAAAGTATAGATTTTGGTATTGATAAATTATATAATTTTGCACTTTCAACTAGAGAATTAGCTGATAAATTACTAGATATATATTCCTCTAAAGTTGCTGAACAGACTAATGACATAATAACAAAGCTTACACTTTTAACAGCTATCTCAGCTCCACTTACTATAATTACAGGTATATACGGTATGAACTTTAAATTTATGCCTGAACTCAACTTATATTACGGGTATCCTTTAACTATAGGAATTATGTTTATTATAGTATTGTGCGGAATTATATTATTTAAAATAAAAAAATTATTATAAAGTAAGAGCAATTATATATTTTTGCAAAACAATATCTACTTTATTTTTTTAAGTCAGTTCATTTAGAAAAATGGCATTTTACTTTATTTTTTAAAGTAAAATATACTTTAAAATTATAAAATAAGGTAAAGTGCTATTTTTTAAATAAAATCATCCTTTTATAGTATAAAATACAGTTAAAACCCAAGAAAAGGAGATACTTTATGGAGAAATTATACTATATTGATCAATATATAAAAGAGTTTACAGCTGAAATCGTGGAAGTTTTAGAAGTAAACAACCAATTTCATGTATTACTTGATAAAACAGCATTCTTCCCTGGTGGCGGAGGGCAATTTTGTGATTTAGGAAAAATAGATGTCCATCCAGTTATAGATGTTTATGAAAAAGAAAATAAAGTTTATCATGTTTTAGAAAAAAAGCCTATAAAAATACATAAAGTTAAGTGTGAGATAGATTGGAGTAGAAGAGAAGACGGTATGCATCAACACTTTGCTCAACATGTATTATCTGGATGCTTTTACACCCTATTTAAATTAAATACAGTTTCTTTTCATTTAGGAAAAGAGTCTAGTACAGTCGATATACAAGGAATATTAACTGAAGATCAAATAAGAAAAGCAGAGCAATTTGCTAATGAAATGATATCTAATGATATAAAACTTGAAGTATTAACTCCATCTAAAAAAGATTTAAAAAAGATATGGATAAGAAGGGACTTACCAGATACTACTAATGAAATAAGAATAGTAAAAATTGGAGATTTAGATTCTAATGCTTGTTGTGGTGTTCATCCAAAATCTACATTAGATTTAAGATTAATAAAGATAAAAAGATGGGAAAAGAATAGAGGAAACACTAGAATAGAATTTTTTGCTGGAAAAAGAGCAATAGACTATATACTAAAAAGAGATTTAATTCTAAATGACATTTGTAAGTATTTAAAATCTGGAGAAGAAGAGGTTATTAAAGGAATAGCTAATATAAATGATAAAGTTCAAGAAATTTCAAATGAAAATAAAAAGTTAGAAGCTATTGTATCAGATTACGAAATAAAAGATATGATAAATAAAAGTACTAAAATAAATAATATCTGTATCATAAAAAACATATATACTGATAAATCTATGAAGTACATATCTAAGGTTGCATCTAAAATAACAGAAAACGATAACTTTATAGCTTTACTAGCTTTAATAAATGATGATAAGGCAAACTTAGTATATGCATCATCTAAAAATTTAGATGTTAAGGTTAATGATTTATTAAAGGATTCAATAAAGTTAATTGATGGCAATGGTGGAGGAACACCTTTTATGGCTCAAGGTGGAGGTAAAAATAACGGGAATATAGAAAATACATTAAATTACGCACTTAGTAAATTAGAAAAGTCTATAGGATAAAATAAAAATGAAGCTAAGATTAAATAATTAGCTTCATTTTTGAGCAAGGATATATCGTTGTCGAAATGAAGTGTTTCGCCGACACGTCGCTCAAGCGAAACGATTTTTTTATTATCACTATTAAATTAACTATTATAACTTTTAATATACTATAAAATCAATTAATTATTAATTAGCCTTATCTTTTTTCTCATAAAAATAACCGTATCTTTTTTAAGTCAAATGATATAATCTTTAATTAATTTATATTAACATAACAATTCATATAATTTATTTTACTAAATTAATCCACTATAAATATACTTATAAAGAGTAATAGCCAAAAATGTTTACATAATTTAATTATTTTAAAATTATAAATCTGTTTTTTATTATAATCACAGTAAAACGCATTTAATTCGATTTTAAGCATTTTCGTTGTTTTTCTGATACATTATATTAAAAACTTTTTTTAACTTCTTAAAATCGAATATAATACTTTGGATTTTTAACATATTTTTATAAATTAAAACAAAGTATTAAAACTATAAATATAAAAAGAGTAGGTAATTTATAATAAGAAATCATAAGATTAAATTACATAAGCATTAACAATTGCTTATTATCTATAAGAATATATAGAAGCTAAAATATCATTTTATAAAAAAGTAAATTTTAATTGAACACTATTTTAATTTCTTTAATTAAATAAACACAATTTAAATTAATATATTTTATAAATATTTTAAAAACTCAAAAACTAATTTCTTTTACGTTATAAATCCTACTATAGATATAGTAAATTGATTTTGTTTGTATTTATTTGTATAAATAAACTAATTTTCACATGAAAATTATAAATTTCAGCTTAGTTTTATTAAAATCGATTATAAGAGGTTTAATAAGATTTTAATACTTTTAGTCTATAAATAAAATAAGAACCCTTTAAAATCGAATTTAAAAGGTCTTTATTTTTCACTTTTATCCTAAGTTAAATAAAACTTCTGATATTTTATCACTAGCTTCAGAATCCATTTCTTTTAATGTATGAGCGTATATATTAAGAGTAGTATTGACGTTTGAATGTCCAACCCTTTCTGAAATTACTTTAATTGGTACTTTTGAATTTATAAGCAACGTAACATGAGAGTGTCTAAGATCATGAAATCTTATATGATCTAAATCATTATCCTTAAGAAATCTATTAAATTTCTTACTTAATACATCCTGAGCTATAGGATTTTCATTTTTATCAAAAAATAATAAATTTAAGTTATTCTTTATTTTACCCTTTAGTTTATCCTCTAACTGATTTCTTTTATGTTCTCTCAATAAATTTATTATTTCTTTAGGCGCTGATATTGTTCTTTCGGAACTTTCTGTTTTAGGGCTTTTTAAAATTACAGTATTATTATCTCTAACAGTTATTTTATTTATGGTTATTGTATTTTCTATAAAATCTATACTATCCCAAGTTAATCCTAAAACTTCCGAGATTCTAAGCCCCAATCCACTAGCCAAATAAATCTGTAACTCTAATGAACTTCCTTTACAAACTTGAAGAAGCTTAACCATATCAGTTTTATTGTATATATTATTTTTAAACTTTTTTACTTTTGGAAGTTCTATACATTCAACTATATTTTCTCTTATTAATCTTAATCTATAAGCTTTTTTTAATGCCAAGTTTAAAATGTTTATATGTATCTTTATAGTTTGAGGAGCTAAGATACCTACTAAATCATCAATATAGTTTTGTAAATGTATAGGCTTTAATTCTTCTAATTTATATTTTCCTAACATAGCTATTATATATTTTTTACATATTGTAAGGTAACAATTAT
>NZ_CATXCO010000142.1:0-6449 GCF_958366745.1 uncultured Romboutsia sp. | reverse complement strand
ACTATAATTAGTAAGAGCGTAAGTATATATTTAAAAGATAAGTACATAACAGATATAGAATGTAAAGGCAATACATATTTAGTAGATAGATTTGAATTTGATGAGTATTTAGTAAGAGCTTACGAAAAGAAGGGTGGAAAGTTATTAGAAAATACTAAAATAAAAAATATTGATACAGAAAATAATATTATAACTTTATACGATAATCAAAATATAAAATTTAAATATATAATAGGAGCAGATGGGGCAGTAGGTATTACGCGTTCTTTAGTTGATAAAGATATAAAGCCTAATGGGTTTTGTTTGCAAGTAGATGTAGATAAAATAAATACAAACTATAATAGTGATAAAATGTCTATGTACTATGGTGTACTTCCTTATGGTTACGGTTGGATATTTCCTAAAAAGAACCATCTAAGTGTTGGATTCATAGGTGAGTATGATAAAAAGATAGACTATAAATGTGAATTTGAAAAATTTTTAAGTAGTGTAGGTATTAATTGTGATAGAAGTGAGTTTAAAGGTGCATTTATACCATTTGGACAATATCTAAATAAACCTATAAATCAAGACAAAAATTTACTGCTAGTAGGTGATGCTGCTGGATTTGTAGACCCAATAACAGGAGAAGGAATATACTTTGCCGTTTTATCTGGTCTAAAAGCTTCAGAAACAATTGTTAAAGCTATAAAAAATGAAGATATAAATATTATAGATGAATATACTTATGAAGTTTATAATATTACTAATAGTATAAAAAAAGGAAGTAAACTAAAAAAAGTAATATATAACTACAAAAATCCAATATTTAATTCTATGAAAAATAAAAAAATAGGAAGCTTTATGTTCAATGATTGTGTATACAATTCTAATTATGACATACTAAAAACTTTAAACAATAAAAGACTGTAGATAATTAACTATCTACAGTCTTTTATTAACAGTTACAAACATAGGTAAAGCCATCACTTCCAATGATATATATAACACATTTATTTTTATTTTCTAAAGCTAGATAATGATTATTATATGGAACTAAATATTCAAAAGTTAAACCATTATCATAAGTTATAAGAATTGTTTTTACAAAATCAGAGCTTAAATCTAGATAAGTATCATTAACTAAAACTGAATATAAATTTTTTAATTCTAAACTAGCCTCTATTCGATTATTATTTATTTCAACTTCTTTATCGTGTATTATATACATAATATTGCTTCCTCTATGCCAAGCACTTTCAAATTCGCTAAGCTTATATCTTCTAGTTACTGATTCGTTGCTTTTACCAGCAGGATCATTTACAACTACATAATCAATACCATCTTTTTTCTCAAATCCGCGAACAACTAAAATATGACCAGCTGTGGTTATTGGAGCATTTTCTATGTAAGGATACTCTAAATTATTTATATCATTAGTATATTTCACACTTACAGCTACTGGATATTCGCTATATATTTCTCTTTTTAAGCTTTTTAAATTACCGTACTCAACAAAAGATTCATATCCAAGACTAGATGCAAATGCAACATTAAATAACCAGTTACCAAAAGCCTCATAGTCATAATCAAAACAAGACCATGCAGTTTCTTCAACTATTAAGTTTTCATTTCTTCTATTAAGCAACATAGTTATACTTGTTGGACTACAAATAACACTTACTATATTTTTATCTCTTATATATTGAGAATATGAAGGAACATCTATTATTTTATCTGAAGGAATTTCTATACTCTTTAGACGAGGGGTGTTATCTTTGTATGAAATTACAAATTGCCTTATTGATGGTGTTACATTAGTATTTTCGGTATGCAATAGTGCACGTATTTGTATTTTAGAGGCAGTATCTGTATAGTTACCTTTAATTATAAATTCGTCAGTACTAATTTTAGCAAGATGTGAGTCAGGACTTTTAGAGCTTCTTTTTATATGAGTCCCCCATTTACCAAAAGAAAGCCAATCTGACCATTCATATGTAGAATTTTTATTATCATCATAATAAGAAATAAATGCTCGTGCTTGAACTTCAATCCATGTACCTTTAGGTGTTTCACAATTCCATGAAACTAAAAGTCTTTTAAATGTTTTTAGGTTTATTACTTGAGAAGTATATATACCATATTCTATGTATTTATTATTGTTACTTGATAAAACTATAGCACCTGTACCTATATTTTTATCTATTGATAAATTTTCTAAATTACCTAATAAAAAATCTTCATATGTATTTATAAAAAACAGATTTTCATTCATAGAAAAACCTCCTTTACAATAAAAAATGATAATCTATAAAAACTATGCTTAGTTAAATTTAAAATAGATGAACTATATAAGTTTAGTTGTTAATAAATAATTGAATTTTTATATTTGTATAAATTTCTATAAATTATAGGAAAGTCCTTGAATTTTATAATACTTATACAAAATTATATTTTACAAATAGGAATTTAAGTAGTTATTATAGAAAGTTTTAAAGTAGTTATTTATACAGGAGTAAATATAATGAATGGATAAAATTTCTATTAGAATATTTTTATTCATAAAAAGTTAATTAGTATAATAAATTATAACGGATATGTGTAAATTTACAAAAATGTTATGAAAAATAGATAATATTTTTTTATTCTACATGGTTAAAAAAATAATTATATAGAGTTATGAATTTTAATTTACAGATTGGGGTATTAAATTAAATATTAGTGAAATAGAGGTGAAGATATGGATACTATAAGTATTATAAATAAATTATATAATGAAAATAATGCATCAAGAGAAGAGTTATTATATTTATTAGATAATATAGATTCTAAATCTAAAGAGCTACTTATAGAAAAAGCTCATAAAACTAGGCTAAAATATTTTAAAAATAAAGTATATATAAGAGGGCTAGTAGAATTGACAAGTTTTTGTAAAAAAGATTGTCTATATTGTGGATTAAGAAGAACAAATAAAAATGCACAAAGGTATAGGTTAAGCAAGGAAGAAGTATTAGAGTGTGTAAGAGCAGGAGATAAATTAGGATATAAGACAATTGTTTTACAAGGTGGAGAAGATGCATACTTTAATGATGAAGTAATGGTAGATATTATTAAATCTATAAAAAAAGAGTTTCCAAATAATGCAATAACATTATCTCTTGGAGAGAGAAGTTATGAATCTTATAAAAAAATGTATGATGCAGGTGCTGATAGATATCTTTTAAGACATGAAAGTGCATCTAAAAAGTTATACGAAGATATACATCCTGGTGAACCTTTTGAGATTAGAAGAAAGTGCTTAAAGAACTTAAAGGATATAGGATATCAAGCGGGTGCTGGGTTTATGGTTGGAATACCTAATCAAACTAATGAAGACTTAGTTAATGATTTATTATTTGTAAAAGAATTTGAACCAGCTATGTGTGGAATAGGACCATTTATACCACATAAAGATACACCTCTTAAAGATTATGAACATGGAAGTTTAGAAAAGACTATTATATGTTTAGCTATAGTTAGATTATTACTTCCGAAGGTTTTACTTCCTGCCACAACAGCTTTATCAAGTATATCTGAAAATGGAAGAGAAGAGGGATTAAAGGCTGGAGGAAATGTTATAATGCCTAATCTATCACCAATGAGTGTTAGAAAAAAGTACTCTTTATATGATAACAAAGCATATATATTAGATGAAGATGCTCAGTATAAAAAGATGATAGAAGAAAAGTTAAAGAAAGTAGGATTTGAGATAGAGATAACAAGAGGAGATAATCCAGACTTTGTAGAAAAATTATAAAAGGGGGAAATAGCAATGTTTATAAATCATGAATATATATACAAAATTCTTGAAGAAACTAAAAATCCAAGTAACGAACGAATAAAAGAAGTATTAAATAGAGCTAAAAATAGAGAAGGATTAGATTATAAAGATATAGCAATACTTCTTCAAGCAGAAGATGAAAAGGATCTAAAAGAAATCTATTCTTTAGCAGGTGAAATAAAAAAAGATATATATGGAAAGAGAGTTGTTGTATTTGCACCTCTTTATGTAAGTGATTATTGTGTAAATAATTGTGTTTATTGTGGCTACAAAAGAGATAACAAATTTAATAGAAGAAGACTTACAATGGATGAAGTAGCTCAAGAGGTAAAAATATTAGAACAAATGGGTCATAAGAGATTAGCACTTGAACTTGGAGAAGATCCAGTTAATGCACCTATAGATTATGTACTAGAATGTTTAGATACAATATATAAAACACAAAATAATAACGGTGAAATAAGAAGAGTAAATGTAAATATTGCAGCTACAACAGTAGAAAATTATAAGTTACTTAAAGAAAAAGGTATAGGAACTTATATATTATTCCAAGAAACATATCATAAACCAACATATGATAAAATGCATCCAAAGTCATTAAAGGGAGATTATAATTATCATTTAACTGCTTTTGATAGAGCTATGGAAGCTGGTATTGATGATGTTGGAGCAGGAGTTTTATTTGGATTAGCAGATCCTAGATTTGAAGTATTAGGCCTTATGATGCATAATGCTCATTTAGAAGAAAAGTTTGGAGTTGGATTCCATACAATATCAGTTCCAAGACTTCAACCTGCAAATGGTGTGAGTTTAGAAAACTACCCACATTTATTAGATGATAAAATGTTTAAAAAGATTGTTGCTATACTTAGAATAGCAGTTCCTTTTACTGGTCTTATACTTTCAACAAGAGAAACACCAGAGATGAGAAAAGAGTTATTAAAATATGGTGTATCTCAAATATCTGCTGGTTCTTCAACAGGGGTTGGTGGATATAAAGAAAGAGAAGAAGGTAAAGAAGTTAAACAATTTAAAACAAATGATGAAAGAAGTCCAATAGAAATATTAAAAGAATTATTAAGTGATGGATATATACCAAGTTATTGTACAGCTTGTTATAGAAAAGGAAGAACAGGAGATAGATTTATGAGCCTAGCAAAATCAGGTAACATAAAATATGTCTGTGAACCAAATGCTTTAATGACTTTACTTGAGTTTACTCTAGATTACGGTGATGAAGAACTATATAAAAAGTCTTTAGAAATAATAGATAAAGAAGTTGAAAATATAGAAAGAGAAGATATAAAGTCATTAACAAAAGAAAGTATGGAAAAAATGAAAAAAGGGCAAAGAGATTTTTATCTTTAGGAGGCAAAAATGAACACAACTCCAAATGCAAATAGAAAACATATTGGAATATATGGAAACACTAATAGTGGAAAATCTTCATTAATGAATAAAATACTAGGACAGGATATATCATTAGTATCAAATGTTGAAGGAACAACAACAGACCCAGTTCAAAAAGCAATGGAGCTTATTCCATTTGGGCCAGTACTTTTAATAGATACAGCAGGACTTGAAGATAAAAGCCAATTAGGTGAAATAAGGGTTAAAAAAAGCTTTGAATATTTAAAAAGATTAGACTTTGCTATATATGTAGTAGATGGAAAAAATTTAGATGTAGATACTTATAAAAAGTGGAAAAGAGAAGCTAATAAATACAACATAAAGCACATGGTTGTTGTAAATAAATTAGATAGATTAAGTGATGATGAAAGAAGTAATATAAATAACATTTTTGATAAGCCACTTTTTATATCAGCTAAAAATAATGAAAATATAGATAAATTAAAAGATGAACTTATAAAGTCTTTAGAACAAGATGAAGAAGACAAACCCATAGTAGGAGATTTACTTCCTTATGGATCAAATGTAGTTTTAGTTGTACCAATAGATTCTGAAGCTCCAAAGGGAAGAATTATACTTCCACAAGTTCAAGTTATAAGAGATTGTTTAGACCATGGTATAAAAACTTACGTTGTAAGAGATACAGAACTTGAAGATGCATTAAAAGAAATTAAAAATATAGATTTAGTTATAACTGATTCACAAGCTTTTAAAGAAGTAGATAAGATAGTTCCTAAAGAAATAAATTTAACTAGCTTTTCTATATTATTTGCAAGACAAAAAGGAGAGCTTAACGACTTTTTAGAAGGAGCAAATAAATTAAAGAATTTAAAGCCTGGTAATAAAATATTAATATGTGAAAGTTGTACTCATAATGTATCGCATGAAGATATAGGTAGAGTAAAAATACCTAGGATGTTAACTAAAATTGCTGGTGGAGAGTTAAATTTAGAGTACAAAGTAGGTTATGACTTCAATGAAGATGTAGAAAAGTATGATATGGTAATACACTGTGGTGCATGTATGGTAAATAGAAAAAGTGTAATAAATAAAATTAATCTATGTAAAGAAAAGAATGTTCCTATAACTAATTATGGTTTAGTTATAGCATATTTTACAGGTATCTTAGATAGAAGTGTAGAAATCTTTAAGTAATAAATTAAATAACAAAAGAGTATCCTAAATATAAAATGGACCCTTTGTCAAGTACACTAGAAAAAAAGGGTTCTTAAGAAGTTAC
>NZ_CATXCO010000141.1:0-6465 GCF_958366745.1 uncultured Romboutsia sp. | reverse complement strand
GAGTTGGTGATATTAGGATAATTTTTGAAAAAGAAGATGATAAGCTTAAAATTATTGTTATAGATATAGGAAATAGAGGTCAAATATATAATAAGTATTAAATTAATAGATTGTAAACTTTAAATAATTTCAAAATTTTAATATATTCGGAACTAAAAAATACAACTATACTAGATAAATAATATCTTGAATAGTTGTATTTTTGTATGAGTTTAATTATATTAAGATTAAAATCACTAGGTTTAAATATAAAACAAATAATTAGAAAAAAAGTTTAGTTTTTAAACTTTTCGGTAACGGTAGATAGTTTATGATTTTAGTTTGTTTACCATAAAAATATAATGTATAATTATTGTAATATAAAATATAGGAAGTGAAAAAATGAGAAGAACTTTATTAAACCCTAAAATAGATTTTGTATTTAAAAAAATTTTTGGATCAGAAGAACACCCAGAAATTTTAATATCATTTTTAAATGCAGTACTTAAACCAAAAAAGCCTATTGTATCAGTTGAAATAAAAAACTCAGACTTAGAAAAAGAGTATATAGAAGATAAATTTTCTAGATTAGATGTAAAAGCATTGACAAGCAATAAAGAAATCATAAATATAGAAATACAATTAAAAAATGAATACAATATGATACAAAGAAGCTTATATTATTGGAGTAAGCTTTACGAAGAACAATTATCAGAAGGCGATAGATATGATAAATTGAGTAGAACAGTTTGTATAAATATACTAGATTTTAAATATTTAAAAAATGACAGATTCCACAATGGATATAGGTTAAAGGAAATAGAAACAAATGAAGAATTAACAGATTTACAAGAAATTCACTTTATAGAAATACCTAAGCTAAAAAGATTTGAAAGCACTGAAGAAATAGTTGATTTACTAGAGGGTTGGGTAGAGTTTTTAAGAGATCCAGAAAGTGAAGTAATTAGAAAATTAGAAATGAGTAATAAAGAAATTAGAGAAGCTAAAGATGAATTATATAGACTTAGCAGAAACTCAAAAGAAAGAGAACTTTACTATCTAAGAGAAAAGTCTTTAAGAGATGAAATAAGTGCATTAGCAAATGCCAAAGAAAAAGGACTAAAAGAAGGATTAAAACAAGGATTATTTGAAGGTAAATTAGAAAGTGCAAGAAGCTTTTTAGATATTTTAGATGATGATACAATAGCTACTAAGCTCAATATCGATGTAGATATAATAAAAAAATTAAGAATAGAAAAATTAAAAAAGTAGTCTTAGGTTAACTCCTCAGACTATTTTTAATATTTAAATATACTACTAAATAAATAATATAATATAGATACATTCACAATTGTTATATATTACAAATTGAATTCTGTGTGTATTTAAAAATATCTGTTTTATTGAACATATAAAGTATGAAATTATTTAATTATTAATTAAGAGATAGATTTATACCAAGCTTAATTACTGTAATTTCAATATTAGTTCTTATAATATTTGTAATAAAAAAATAAATAAACGAATAAGAAAATTTCTGAATTAGAAAAAATGATTAATAATTTATAGAATAATTAACTAACAATATATTAATTTTATGTATTGACAGTTGAAAAAAGATTAATTATAATAAAGACAAATCAATTGAATTAAATTAAATTTTGATTGATTGAAATAATCACAAGAAAGAGGTTGCTATGAGCAAATACGATATTTTAAAATTAGAAAATCAGATGTGTTTTCCATTATATGCAATATCAAGAGAAATAATAAAATTATATAAACCTTATCTTGATCAGCTTAATCTTACGTATACTCAATATATTGCAATGCTTGTAATGTGGGAAGAAGAAAAAATAGTATTTAAAGAACTTGGAAAAAAACTTCATTTAGATTCAGGAACTCTTACTCCTGTACTTAAAAAACTTGAGTCTATGGGACTTATAATAAAGTATAGAAGTAAAGAAGATGATAGAGTAGTAATTGTTGAACTTACTGAGACTGGAAGAAAACTTAAAGATGAAGCCATCACAGTTCCAGAAAGAGTATTTTGCCAATTTAAAATATCTGAAGAAGATGCTGTTCAGTTTAAATATTATTTAGATAAAATACTAAAAAGTTTTGTATAATAAAAGATGATAAATTCACTTTTTAAAGTGAATTGCATCTTTGATTATATAGATAACCTATTTTATACACTAATTAATTGAATAAAATTAAATTTTAATAAATTAAAATATTGGAGGATATATTATGAAATTTTATGATTTTACTGCAAAAAAAATGAATGGTATAGAAGTTAAAATGGACGAATACAAAGGAAAGGTGTTATTGGTTGTTAATACAGCTAGTAAATGTGGATTTACACCACAATTAGCAGAACTTGAGCAAATGTATAAGGACTATAAAGATAAAGGATTTGAAATACTTGGATTCCCTTGTAATCAATTTGCCAATCAAGACCCAGGTTCAAACAAAGAAATAAGTGACTTTTGTCTTATAAATTATGGAGTTACATTTACAATGTTTGAAAAAATAGATGTTAATGGAGAGTCTGCACATCCAATATATAAATATTTAAAAAATAATGCAAAAGGAATTTTAAACAATGAAATAAAATGGAACTTTACTAAATTCCTTATTGACTCTGAAGGTAATGTTGTTGATAGATTTTCACCGACTACAAATCCTAAAAAGATAAGAAAAGATATAGAAAAATTATTACCATAAGCATAGTAAGTAAATTTAGCACAATATTATAAAAGAAACTAACAAATTATATAAAATTAGATAAATAACCATACCTTATATTATTGAAAATACTAAGGTATGGTTGTTTTTATTGTAAATTTATTTATAACAAAATATCTAGTTTACAAAAATTTATCATAAATCTTAATAAAATCTTAATAAATCATACACTTTATATTAAAAAATAACATCTATACTACTAAATATAAACAATATATGTATAAAAATGGTAAAATAAAAAGCGAGGTGAGATTAATGATAAAAGGGAATGTATTATTAGTTGATGATGATAAAGACATAGTTGAGTCTATGGAAATACATTTAAAAAATGAAGGACTAAAAGTATATAAGGCTTATGATGGAATAGAAGCTCTAGAAATTTTACTTGAAAAAGAAATTCACTTAATTTTAATGGATATTATGATGCCAAGAATGGATGGACTAAGTGCAACATTAAAAATCAGAGAAGAAAAAAATATACCAATTATACTAGTATCAGCAAAAACAGAAGATAGCGATAAAATAATAGGGCTTAACATGGGTGCAGATGATTATATAACAAAACCATTCAACCCATTAGAACTAGTAGCAAGAGTAAAGTCTAACTTAAGACGCTATATTTCACTTGGAAACTTTAAACAAGAAAGTTTAGAAGTCTTAAAATATGAAGCATTAGTTCTAGATAATGCTAGCAAAGAAGTTAGCGTAGATGGGGAAGTAGTAAAGTTAACCCCTATAGAATATAAGATTTTAGAAATGCTACTAAAAAATCAAGGAAGGGTATTTTCATCAAGGCAAATATATGAAAGTATTTGGCAAGAGCCAGGATACAACTGTGACAGAACAGTAGCAGTACATATAAGTAGAATAAGAGAGAAAATAGAGATAAATCCTAAAGATCCAAAATATATAAAGGTGGTGTGGGGAGTTGGATATAAAATTGATAAAAAATAAAAACTTAGTGGCTTTAGTTATATGTTTTTGTATAACTATAATTAGTGCTAATATAGATATGAAAGATTTTTATATGAACTATATTAATGCAGACTTTTATAAAAGTTATGAATTAGAACAAGTTTTATATGAAATAGCAACACAATCTGTATATACAGTAGTAGGAGATAATGCAAGTGAAAAAATGCTTAATTATAAAACTGAAAGTAAGAATATGATTTCTAATTATACAACAGCAAATGTATTTGTAATAAACAATGATAGTAAAGAAGTATACTATAATAATATTTCTGATATTGATAAGTATTTAAAAACAGTTACAAAGTCTTATCATAATGTATATGAAATTAACTTTAAAGATAAAACTATGTACTTACTAAATGATAATAATGATAAAGTTAGGGTATCAACAAACAATTTTGGTAATCTAGCTCAAACAAGAAAAGAAGATGTTACTACATATATAGCAATTCCTTTTACTTCAGACATAGCAAGGATGAAAGATATTAATAATAATGAACCTCTATATGTAAAATATAAGGAATTTGTTAAAAATATTGAAGATGCAATCTTTTTCATAGGCTCTAAAATAATAGCATTAATAACATTTATAATACCTTATTTAGCTATGCTTATACTAGATAATAAAAAATTAAGTAAAAAAGATAGTTTAAATAATATTTTAAAAAATATATTACTTATATCACTTGCTTTTTTAATATCTTTACTACAATCTAAAATTTATGGATGGAGTATATGGTATTATTTTATTAATACAGGTTTACTGTACTTAATATATTATTTTGGTTTTAAAATATTAGAGGAAAATAGGAAAAATAATATACATCCTAAAGATTATGCACATAATCTAATGGTTAAACTGACTAGTTTAAAAATGAATAATAAAAAAATTTATACTATAATTAAATATGTATGGATATTTATACCATTAGTAATAATACAAGTTATTATAGTATTTACTTTTCATTCTAATTATGATTTATTTGAACTTTCAGTTTATACTGCTCCATTATTAAGTATAGCTTTAAGTGTAATATCAATTTTTATTATAAAAGATAAAGTAAATAAAATTGAACAAATAAGAAATGGAATAGACAAAATAAAAAATGGAAATATAGAACACAAAATAGAAATAAAGAAAGATTTATTGTTTGATGATATAGTAAAGGATATAAATGAAATAGGAAAAACTATAAATATAGCAGTAGAAGAAAGATTAAAAAGTGAGAGAATGAAAAATGAACTTATAACTAATGTATCTCACGATTTAAAAACACCTCTTACAGCTATTATTAACTATATAAGTTTAATGAAAAAAGAAGATATTCAACCAAAACATTTAAAAGATTATGTACAAGTTTTAGATAAAAGGTCTCAAAGGCTTAAGATATTAATAGAAGACTTATTTGAAGCATCTAAAATTGGAAGTAATAACATAGAATTAAATTTAGAAGAAAATGATATAAATCAGCTACTTACTCAAACATTAGTAGAAATGGAAGACTATATAAATGAATCTAAATTAGATTTTATAGTGAATACACCTGATAAGGAAGTGTATATATTAGCTGATGGAAAAAAGACTTTTAGAGTTTTTGAAAATATAATTTCTAATATATTAAAATACTCTTTAGAGAAAACTAGAGTATATATTGACTTAGTAGAAAGTGATAAAAAAGTACATATAAGTTTTAAGAATATATCTAAGCATCAACTTAATTTCGACCCAGATGAAATAACTGAAAGGTTTACAAGAGGCGATTTATCAAGAAATACAGAAGGTTCTGGACTTGGACTTGCTATAGCAAAAGGGCTTGTACAAGCACAAGGTGGAGAATTAAAAGTAGATATTATTGGGGATTTATTTATTGTTAATATAGATTTTAATATGTAGTATATTTTGTATATTATTAACTATAAAGTTCAAGAAGCTTATTAGATATTTTAGATGATTACATTAGTCACTAAGCTTAATATTTACGTAGATATAATAAAAAATAGTCTGAGGTTAACTCCTTAGACTATTTTTAATATTTGGGTATGTTTTATATATGAGCTTTAAGTTCCTTTATAAACTTCTTTCTCCTTACATTGTATAAAATTAAGTCAATAATCAAATATGTAACCATCATTATTATTATCATTTTCAAATCTTTTATTTCAAATAAAAAATATACTACTTCTAATATCAATAATCTCTTTGTAGTCTTAAGTCGTTGAATACCTTCAAATCTACAATATGTATCGTTATCTATATTTACGTTATATTTTTTATTAAATTTATCTACAGAACGATCTATTTAAAACATATAGTTTTTTTCTAATATCCCTATACTTGCTGATAAAGAACCAATAACTACAAACAATATACCTATATTTTGCTCCATATAATTATCCCCCTAAAATAATATCTCCTCGCACGTTATAACAATTGCGACTTAATTTATATTGTATCACTTTCAACACTCATTTAAAATATAGCCTAATATTTAAATATACTACTAAATAAATTTTATAATCTAGATAAGTTCACAATCGTTATATACTACGAAGTTAATTATATTTATACAGTACATTTTACTTCAAAATATGGACTTGAAAAATCATAATTATATCCAGGACTTATAATAATAGTCTTATCATTACAACCTACATCAGAAAACATATCACAAATATCATCAAAATTAAAGGAACTAGTTTTTTTACACCTGAATTGTATAATTAAATCAGACAAATATATAAACAAAAAAAGACACTTAT
>NZ_CATXCO010000140.1:0-6474 GCF_958366745.1 uncultured Romboutsia sp. | reverse complement strand
TCAGAATAATTGGTCAACTTGAGCAAAATAATCAATAGCAAATGTCATACTTGATAGAATAGTATCGTCTTCATATACTATTCATATAAAGGGCGACAAATTAATGAGAACGTGAAAAAAGATTAATAAAAAAGTTAATAGTCATAAATTAGTTGTAAAACAAAAGGGAGAGTATCTTATAGGTTATCATAAAGGCTATTATAATACTATTGAACAAACTTATGATAAAATGATGATTTATGCAAAGGATAATAATCTAGTCATTGGAAGTAATTCTTATACAAAGGAGATTTTAGATGTATTAACTTCTAATAGCAAAGAAGAATATTTAATTGAAATAATTATTGAATTAAAGTAATTTAGAATTTGAATGTCTAGCCAATATTTTTAAGTATATCATATAGAATAATATAGTTTTAAATATTAAAGAGAAATTTATTAAGAACGATGATAGTAAATATCATAGTCTTTTTATATGTTATAAAAATGTCAAAATAAGTTTAAAAATATTGAAAATTCATATACGATGTATTAATATAAAATTTAGATAGTAATATTAAATATATTTAGGGGTATGAAGGAGTAAATATATGAAAGGGAAACTGTCAAAAATAATACTATTAGGGTATATTATAATAAATATTTTAATTCCTATATCAGTATCAGCCGAATCATTAAAAAGTGGAAATTTTGAAAAACTATCTATTGATGAAGGACTTTCAAATGAATATGTAACATCAATATTTCAAGATAGTAAAGGCTATATGTGGATAGGGACAATAGATGGACTTAATAGATATGATGGTGAAAGAATAAAAGTATATAATTGTAGTGTTGATAGAGAGAACTCATTAAGTTCAACATATATAAATGCTATAGAGGAAGATTCTAGAGGGAATATATGGGTAGGAACTGATTTAGGCTTAGATATTATAGATAGGAATACAGATCGTATTGTAAGGTTTAATGACTTAAAAATAGATGGACCTAAGTTATCTAATTTAAAAATAACTTCTTTATTAAAAGATGATAAAGATGATATTATGTGGGTTGGAACTGAAAATGGTCTAATTAAGATAGATATTAAAAATTCGAAATTTGAAGCATTATACCATGATAAAAATGATAAAAAATCATTAACTAATTCATATATAACATGTTTAAAGAATGATGAAAATGATACTCTACTGGTTGGAACAACATGTGGAATAAACCTAATAAATAAAAAAAATTTAGAGATAAACTATTTTGAAGGTAAGGTATATGATAATAGTTTATATGTTTATAATATAGAATTTGATTATCTAGGAAATGCATGGATTTCTACAAAAGAAGGTATTTTTATCTATAATCAAAAAGAAGATAAAAAAAATGAATTATACATTATTGATGATACAGAAGTAAAGGTTTTTAACATAAAAGAAAATAAAATAAATAGTATTTATATTGAAAAAGATAAAGATAAAAAAATTTATAATAATGAATTTATTTTAAATGACAGTAATAATAATATATGGATATCTAGTAGTAATGGGATAAAAATATATTCTATACGAAATAAAAAAATTAGTTATTTAAATAAGAATACTACTTTTGTAAATAACCTTGCTAGTAATAATATAACATGCTTTTATGAAGATTCTAATGGAACGATATGGGTTGGAACCGATAAAGGTATAAATATAGCAAATAAAGGTAATCAATTTAATTTTAATACTGAATATAATCATAAAAAAGGAACTTTATATGATAAAAGTATAGTATCTATGATACAACATAATGGATATTATTTAATGGCTACTAAGTATTATGGAATATATATATTTGATGAAAAGGATGGGAGCTTAGTAGATATAATTTGTCAAAATAATGATAATAAAGTAGATTTAAATAATGAGTATATAACAGGTTTATATAAAATAGATGAGGATGATATTTTAGTTGTTACCAATAAGTATGCAATATTAGTAAATATAAATAACGGTATATTTACTAAACGCTCATATGAAGATATATATCATGAAGAGTTAAATTATTTATATAGTGATGGAGAATTTGCTTGGTCTTCAAATACAAGTGATTTTCGTTCTGTAAATATAAAGACTGAAGAAAAAACTTCTTATGGTGAAGACTTAAAGAAGTTTAATATTAATCCGGGAAAAATAACATACATATTACCAGACTATGAAGATGAAAATATTCTTTGGCTAGGTGGGTCAGGTACTGGGTTAGTTAAATATCATAAGAAAAGGGGCGTTATAAAGCAGTATACACATGACTCTTTGAATCGTGACTCATTAATTAATAATGATATAAATTGTATGATATTTGACAAGTTTGAAAACTTATGGATTGGAACAAATATAGGTTTAAGTAAATTTAATATAAAGACAAATAAATTTACTTCTTATACTACGGCTGAAGGTCTTACTAATAACTTTATAAACTCAATTTTATTAGATGATGATAATAATCTTTGGATAAGTACCAATAAAGGCTTAAATAAATTTGATATAGAAAAAGCAAATATAATAAACTTTACCAAAATGGATGGTATATATGGATATCAATTTAACATAAATTCAAGTTTAAAAAATAAAGATGGAATGATGATATTTGGAAGTACAAATGGTATTACATATTTTAATCCAGAAGATATAGAAAATCCTATTGGAAATAAGAATAAAGTTGTATTTGGAGATATTTTTATAGGGAAAAATAAGGTTAGTTATAATAATAAAGAATTAATTTTAGAGCATTATGATAAAGATTTATCAATAGAGTATTTTTTACCTATTTATGAAAATTTAAATAATATAACCTATGAATATATGATTGAAGGAATTGATTCAAATTGGATATATGTAGATCGTAAGTCTTATTTAAATATTAAAACATTAGAACCAGGTAAATATACTTTAAAAATGAGAGCTAGAGATGGACATGGAAATTTAACCAAAGAAACCAGTATGAATATAAGAGTTAAAAGTCCTATATGGAAAACACCTTTAGCTTATTTAATATATATAGTTATATTGTTAGCAATAGCTTTTTATATATTTAATTATGTTAAGATATTACAAAACTTAGTAAATCACAAAACTATGAAACTAAATAAGCAATTAGAAGAAAATAAAAAGTTAAGTGAAGAAATAATAAATAATGAAAAGTTTAAAAATAATTATTTTGTAAATTTATCTCATGAGCTTAGAACACCAATAAATGTCATAACATCAATATTACAATTAACAGATAATATGATGAGAAATAAAACTATGACATATAAAAAAGCTGAAGGATATATAGAGATTATAAATAGAAATTGTGAAAATTTATTAAAAATAATAAATGATATAATAGATAGCTCAAAAATAGAAACGGGGAATTATAAAATTAATAAAAAGAATAATAACATAGTATATATCGCAGAAGAAGTTGCACTTAATATGAGTAATTTCATAGAGGGAAAAGGATTATCACTTATAATTGACCCTGAAATAGAAGAAAAAGTTATTTCTTGTGATGAAACAGAAATAGAAAGATGTGTCATAAACTTATTAGGTAATGCAGTTAAGTTTACTCCTGAAGGTGGAGAAATTAGAGTATATATTAAAGAAGTAAAAGGCTACATTGAAATCACTATAGAAGATAATGGCATAGGAATATCAAAAGAAGATCAAGAGTTTATATTTAAAAGATTCTCGCAAGTAGAAGGAAACGGTGCTACAAAGGCAACTAGTAGTGGTATTGGACTTACACTTGTTAAGGATATAGTAGATCTTCACGGTGGATATATTAGACTTGAAAGTGAGCTTAATAAAGGAAGTAAATTTACTATAGGACTTCCTGATATATCAGAAGATGCTCTATGTAATAATTAAAATATATAATAGATAAAGTAATTCATATAATTTAAAATATGCAATAAAAACCGTATAATAAATAAATGGTACGGTTTTTTGCATATAAAAATAATTATTTTATGATATTATATATATTTATGAAAATGTGCAAAATATAAATTGTGTATATAATTTTGAAAATAAAATAATAAAAATGAGGTGAATTTATGCAATCTATATGGAGTGAGAGTTGTAAATTCAGAAAAAGAGAAGTTTTAGATAAAGATATAAAAACTGATACCATAATTATTGGAGCAGGTATGGCAGGAATATTAATAGGATACATGCTAAAACAAAATGGTATAGATGTAATTTTAATTGATGCAGCTGAAATGGCAAGTGGAAATACGAAAAATACTACTGCAAAGATAACATCTCAACACGATTTAATTTATGACAAATTAATATCAGAATTTGGAGAGAAAAAGGCAAGACAATATGCAAAGGCAAATGAACTTGCTATAAAAAAATATAAAGAAATTATTAAAGAACGAAAAATAGACTGTGAGTTTGAAGAAAAATCAGCATATGTATATTCATTAAATGAAGTAGAGAACATAAAAAAAGAAGTATAAGCAGCTAATAAACTTGGTATTTCTGCAGAATTTGTGTAAAGTATTAATCTTCCTTTTGAAATTAAAGGAGCTGTCAAATTTAATAATCAGGCACAGTTTAATCCACTTAAATTTTTAAAAGATATTTCAAGTGATTTAGTTATTTATGAAAATACCAGAGCATTAGAAATTAAAGAAAATTTAGTAATCACCAATAGGGGAAACATAACTGCAAATAATATAGTTGTAGCAACTCATTATCCAATAATGAATGCACCTGGATATTATTTCATGAAAATGCACCAAGAAAGATCATATATTATAGCTTTAGAAAATGCAGATAATTTTAATGGTATGTACATAGATGTTGAGAAAAATGGATGTTCTTTTAGAAACTATAAAGATTTACTATTGTTAGGGGCTATAGATCAAAGAACAGGAGAAAATGAAAAAGGTGGATGCTATGATAAGTTGAGAAAAATAGCAAAAGATCTATATCCAAATTCAAAAGAAAAGTATCATTGGTCAGCTCAAGACTGTATGACTATAGACAAAATACCTTATATAGGTAAATATTCTGATAAAACACCTAATATATATGTTGCCACAGGATTTAATAAATTGGGAATGACAAGTTCTATGGTGTCGGCTATGATTATATCGGATATGATATTAGATAAAGAAAATGATTTTTCAGAAATATTCTCTCCTAAAAGATTTGATTTATTACTATCAATAGGTAATATTGCCAATGATATGATTGAAACGGCCAAGAATTTTATCGCACAAAAAATATATATTCCAAGTAGTAAAATAGAACATATTAAAAATGGACATGCTGGAATTGTTGAATATAATGATGAGAAAATTGGCGTTTATAAAAATAATGACGGTAAGGAATTTATAGTATCAACAAAATGTCCACATTTAGGATGTCAACTTGGTTGGAATGCAGATGAATTAACATGGGATTGTCCATGTCATGGATCAAGATTTGATTATAAAGGAAGACTAATAGGAAGTCCTGCAACTAAAGATCTTATAGATAATTAGATAAAATAGATATTTTAAGCATTGATTATTAAAAACCGTATCAAAGTAAATGATGCGGTTTTATAATATTTACATCAAAGCGTTTAAATGAATTTTAATACATTCTTTCTAAATAATGGAACAATTTGGTGATATAATCATAAATATAAAATAAGGCTAATAATATTGACTTAATATGTAAAATTAAATCTATTCTACTTAATAACTTTTTACTCTATAAACAACTATGATAAAAAATTATTTTATAAATATTATAAAGATAAATAATATTAAATTAAGCTCACCAATACATGGCATGGAGATGGTATGAAATGACAGATAAAAATGAAGTTATAACTATACCAGATAAAGGTTTAGAAGAGGCTATAAAATATGAATTAAATTTAAACCCAAATTGTGAAATTACAAAAGATAATATTAAATCACTTCGATGGCTAGATGCTTCTAATAAGGGAATTTTAGACTTAACTGGATTAGATAATGCAATAAATTTAGAAGAATTATATTTAGGATATAATCAAATAGAAGATATAAGCACACTATCAGAACTAACTAATTTAAAAATATTGAATTTAAGCAACAATCAAATACAAGATATAAAAGTACTATCAGATTTAATTAATTTAAAAAAATTGTATTTAAATAATAATAAAATAGATGATATAAGTTTATTATCAAATATAACTAATTTGCAATGTATAGATTTAAGTAATAATCAAATAAAAGACATAGAAGAATTATCGAATTTAACTAACTTACAAAGATTATATTTAAGTAATAATCAAATACAAAATATAGATGAATTATCAAAATTAATTAACTTAAAATGGTTAAATTTAAATAATAACAAAGTTAAAAATATAGCTAGATTATCGAACTTAACTAATTTACAAAGATTATATCTAAGTAATAATCAAATAAAAGATATAGGAGTATTATAAGAACTAACTAATTTACAATGGTTA
>NZ_CATXCO010000139.1:0-6475 GCF_958366745.1 uncultured Romboutsia sp. | reverse complement strand
GTTAGTTTCAATTCTATAAATTAACCTACTGTTTAATTTTCAAAGTTCATTTTTTAACTTTCTTAAGTTTATCAAAGTTATTTTTCTTTGTCAACTTATTTTTTTAAGTTATTTTCTCTTTGTTGCCCTTTCCTTAAGGACAAGTATAACTATACCATCCTGTTTTTATATCGTCAATACTTTTTTAATATTTTTTTTAGAAATATTTTACTCTATATTTTAACATTTTAAAGTTATTAACATAATCCACATACTACATAGCTTAATATTACATAAACAATCTATTTTTATTCACATTTATATCATAGTTATCAACAAAAAAATTTTATATATTTTTCATAGTATATTTTAATTATTATAATAAATTTAGCTATAATATAATTAATTTTCATCGATATAAATATTTATATTTTTTAGCATTAAGCTTCATTTTACATTCTATCATTTCATATTTTTAATCATTATCTAATGATAATCTATTGTTCCTTATTACATTCAGCTCTTATATTTATTTTATTTAATCAAGTTAATATATTCTCATATTCTATTGATATATATGTTATAGAAATAAACTCTTTATATTCATATTCTAAAAGCTTTAATATTTCAAAATATAAAATAAACTACTAAAACTTAATACTTATATAAATACAGTTGTTAAGAAAACTTAATTTGGTATATATCCTTTTAACTATCCATATATAAAATTTTAAGATATACCTTTCCTCAAAAAATCTTATTATTATTTAAATATTTACATATATACTATTCTTTATTTTAAAGATTATATAAATCTTAATCTAATATTCCTTCTACTTATATATAAATTAAAATGCCTATTTATTTTGATAAATTTAAGCTTTTAAATAAATTAACATTTTCTTTATTTAAAATCTATTTAAATGCAAATAATATGTACCTTCTATCTTCATTTATAAAACTTATATTTTCTTGCTTCTTTCATAATTTCTTCTGATACCTTCTCCAGACAAATCAACACATCTTTATAATTTCAAATATTTTATTTTTTATATAATATCAGTAGTATCTGCTTCATATACATTATATAAATTATATATTTGTGAATTATGGAATATCATAAAATTATGTACACTCACCTAAGTCAATATAATAAATCTTAATCCTATTCACATAGCATACTATAGAGCATTATATCCCATGATAATCTACTTTTCATAAAATTATCTACATTCTACTTAAGCTTATCTATACTTAACTCTACCTAAAGAACTAACTATTTTTTATTACTAAATTTACCTATAATAGCAACTAAATATTCTGTTATTCTCATATTTTTTCAATTTTTATTAAAATTGGACCTTTATTTCTAATACATGTAGGTCAAATTGTTCCTTATATAGAGAACCAGAAAAATACATATAAGATATTTATCACATAGTCATTTATGCTATCATATTATATTAATTATTCTTTCATATATCCTATTACCATCTCAAGTCTTATAGTTTATCTGGTAGATTATCCTATAACTCTATATATGGTATATAACATACATTGCTTAAATCATTGTATATAGCTTTTAGACCTAGTTCATAAAAACGCTTATATTATGATATACAAGTATATAAAATGAGTTAGTATAATAGTTTTTATCTGTAATATCTTTAATTCCACTATACAATGACTTATCTATACAAATTAACCATCCCAAAAATATTCATCTATAGTAAATATTAATTGAAATTTTAGATTATATTGTTTACTTTCATCTTCCACTCTTTGTATTATCTGAAATATTATTTTTAGACCTAATTCATGTATTTATCTATAACATACATAACCAATTGCTCTAGTTCTATATTACATTTATTTCATTATCATTTAAATTAATGCTTTTCATAAAGGCATATTATAAGAAAAATATTGATTTTACATATTAAGAAGAAATCACTATTCCCCATATATTAAATAAATTTATATATATAAGTTTTAATTAAAATACTTCATCAATTAAAGCTATTACGTTGTATTATTTAAAAGTACCATAGATAATAAAAGGATTTTATAATATAGAATTATCATTAGAACATATATATTTAAAAGGCTATGTTTTAATACAGTGTTGATATTAGAATCAATTTGAATAACAAAAAAGTAGAGGTATATCGACTGACATATCCCTACTTTTTGTTCACATTATATTAATTTTCTTTCAATCCATATTTATTAGTGCAATAAATTATTTTAATCACTAAAGCAACTACACTAATACTTTCTGCCGTATTAATTATATTTTCGTATTCTGGAACAACTACTCTAATTATTGCAAAAAATATAATAACTAATCCTACTAAGAACAGATTGTCTCCTGCTATTTTAGCCATTTTTTCTTCATCATGTTTTTTAGGATTAAATCCTGCTATTAAACTTGTCATTTTATATTTTTTAACACAAATACTCAATATTATCCCTAATAACCCAACTAAAATACTAATTATCAATCCAGCCATTTTACACTCCCCCTTATTTATAAATTATCAACTTCACAATATATAATAATTGCGTACTTGTTTTTATTATAGCATTATTTTTACCAATTTATCACCAATTACATAAACTCTGGTGTTCTCAATTTAAAATCCTTTATCTTCGTATAAGAGTATGCCACATTACTTTGTACAATAAAATTCTTAGTTTTAATAGAATCTCTGTCAGTTTCAAATACTCTTAGCCATTTAAACCATTGCATATAGTTTGAGATATACTTACTTGCAACACCGTTAAATCTCCCCATTCATTTTTTCAAATTACTGTGAAGGCTATTGATGTGTTGAATGTGGTAAATACCTTCTTTATGCTTACCTGTCTTTATGCGTTTATGGTCTAAATTGAAGTCTGAAGCAAATTTAATGTATGATTTATGGCTATCTGTGCATAATATAGAACTTTCTCCTATATGTCCTTTATAGAGTCTTTCAAGTTCTTTATGTGTCATTCTACCTTTACATAAAGGCTCTATTATTAAATTTCCCTGTCTATCTAAAGCTGTAGCAACACAAATCTGCTCTTTAGATATACCTCTCTTTTTAATCTCTTTACCTCTTTTACGAGATTTTCTTGGCATATTGGCAGTTCTTGTGCCTTTGAAACTCTCAGCAAAAAATACTTCATCTGCTTCTATTACTCCATCAACGTGTCCAGTACCTAAAAAATCACTTATACAATCAAGTATTTTATGTCTCCAAAAGAAACTTGTCGCTATGTTAATGCCTACAATTTTAGCCGACTTTCTTATTGATAATCCCATAATCATACATTTAGCATATTTAAGCCACTTATCTAAAGATTTCTTACTTCTATATGTTGCAGAGTTTGTAAAATCAGTAAAAGTCTTTCTACAATCTTTACAGATATATCTTTGCTTACCATTGTATTTACCGTTTCTTGAAATTGATTCAGAAGTACAATGAGGGCATACTTTACCCTTAGAAAATCTAAACTCTTTAACTTCTTCGCATACTTGTCCTACTTGAGAACCTAATACAATAAATTCTTCTAAGTATGATAATAATTCCTCTACTTGATTTAATGGTAATGTTTGTATATCTGTTAATATAGACTTTATACTTGGCATACTATAACCTCCGAAACATTGATATATCTATAGTATATCCTATAGACTAGAAAATATCCATTTTCAACATTTATCTAAAACATAGCCATTTAAAAAAACTTATTATTTCTTTAGTTCCAATTAGAGTATACACAATTGCAAAGAAAGTTAAAAAATATATAAAAACTATGAGTTAAATTCTTAAAATTAAATATTATAAGTATTAAGTTAAAAACTATTAGAGATATTAGAAATATATAGATATAAAAAAGGTTAGCTATCAAGTGGAACAAAAATTATTTATTATGTTTCACATGTAACACTATAAGCTTGATTAGATTTAATATATGCAACTTTTTCAGAACATCAAATAAGTAAGTTGAAAAATAATATTTCAATACAACTTCTCAAGGTTTACAAATATTTTTTTAAACTCTGTAACAGAATCTATTATATGTTTTGATAGTATATATATATTTATAGTAAAGCACTCATACTCAAGAATAAATGATTGCATTATATAATTGTATAATATAACTAATTTAAATACGTAAAAACCAAGTAGGAGCTCTAATTCATAGTTATTCTTAATTTGATATTATTGATATAAAAACTAATTATACTTGATTTAATCAAACTAATAAAATATACCTATATGGCATAGACTCTAAATAGATATTATACATATGGAATACATTTTAGGTTACTATTAAATAAAACTAAAAAACTTTATAAGTTCTTTGACTTAAGTTGTATAAAACTTAATTATGATATCTCAATATATACCGTGTTTTATAGAGTAATCAATTAATATACCATAGTTGATAAATAAAATAAAATTAAGTTAGATTATATCATTGTGCTCTTACTTATTTTTTATTGATGCCAATAGTAATCAATTAAATACAATAATATATAATGGATTTAGCTACAAATTTTGATATAAATCACTAGATAATAATAAGAACATATTAATATCAAATAAAAGCTTAATAAGGAATGTATATGAAAGAAGAACTAATAAATCTTTATGGTATAAATATAATAATACTCAAGAGATAAATTATTTATATGGTTATTAATATATAATAATATCTAAAACATGTACAAATAGATCCTATGAATCCTAAAATCGATTTATAGATATATAATATAAATTAAAAGTTCTTATTTAACTAGCATAAAGTTAATTATAAATTAATCTAGTTTTAGAGTTTATTTTTACTGTACAAGCTCTATCCCCATTACTCATTTTAAAATAAACTTTATCTATAAGAACATTTATAAAAAGTTTCTATATATCACCTATCCTAAAATAAAATCGATATTTTTAGTATTAAATAAATTTATAAACTTTTTAGTAAAAGCTTTAGTAATTTTATAATTTATTTTTTAGCTTTATTAGCTTACTTTGTGATAATAAGAGTTGAAAAATAACCATACCAAAGTGTTTTTAATAATTTAGCATGGTTATTTATCTAATTTGCTATAAATTGCTTGTGATCAATATTATTTCCTAAATTTAATTATTACAAATATGTCAAAGTCATTTTATAAACTATCTACTTTATCCTTTAAACATAAAATCATACTTATCTTTAATTGTATTTAATGTATTAAAAGTTCCTTCTATCTTATCATTAAAATCCTCTAATGAGTTTATACTTTCTATGTATATATATTCATTTGAACTAGATTTCGGGGGAATATCACATGAAATCAATGCTTCTATTTCTATACCACTAAAAAATAGCTTATCTAAACTTATTGAAACTAATTTATTAGATTTATTTTCTAAGATCAATTCAATTACACCATAATCATTTAAATATTGAACACTAATAGCACTTATTTTTAAGTCTTCATTTTCAACTAAAACTATAGGTTCATAAAATTCTCTTATATCTTTATTAAATTGAGCTTGTTCAGTTTCATTTTTATTATCTTGTTCACCTAAATTGTCACTACTACATCCTACTATTAATAATCCACAGAATATAGTAAGACATATTATATAAATCTGTTTTTTCATAAAATACCCCTCTAAAGAATTTTCTATTCACCTATATTATATCAAAAGTAAATTTATTTTACATTATATAACAATTACGAATGTTGGTTATATAATGTAACATTGTTTTTTATTAATAAATAGTCTAATAAATTTAAATTAAAATATATTAATTTAAGTTAATTTAATAACTATATTTTTGATAATAGTTCTAATTATATATGTATTTTTAATATCTGTATTTATAATGCATATATTTGATTTAGTCACTTTTCTTATTCTTTTTACTTATTTTCATAAACTTAAGGTAATCTAAATACTTAAATACACATTTACTAGAAACACAACTAAAAGTAATTATTCATATTTTAAGTCAACTATAAAGAAAATCAATTTTGTAAGTAGCTGTGATCGAACGTAGAACAGACAAAACCAATGAAATAAATTTCATTATGGTCGTAGACATACAACATTGATATAATATGGCGAATGAAGAGGATTAAAAGCTCCACCATATAGAGTAATATATAAAAGCCGCTGATATAAATTATATCAACGGCCTAATTTGGATTTAAATAAAATTGTGTTTTTGGATTTATAATGTCTTGGATTTATGTCTATAGACAATAAAAAAAGACTACGTGGCTACGTGCTACTCTCCCAGGCAGTTGCCCACCAAGTACCATCGCCGCTAAAGAGCTTAACTTCTGTGTTCGGTATGGGAACAGGTGTATCCTCTTTGCTATAATAACCACATAATCTTTAATTTAGAGTTAATACTCTGAAAACTGCATATCATTTAATTCCATCATTTATCTTGGTCAAGTCCTCGACCTATTAGTATCGATAAGCTAAATACATTACTGCAC
>NZ_CATXCO010000138.1:0-6514 GCF_958366745.1 uncultured Romboutsia sp. | reverse complement strand
AGAATTAAAGCAGCCTTATGTGTATCAAAGATTAAGTGAAGATGAAAAGGATTTAGAATATGGAGATATAATATTATCAGTAAAATACAAACTTAAAAAAGCAAAATCAATAGATAAAATAAATGAAATTATGAAATTAAAAAATCAAGAGATAATAGTAGAATTATCTAGAGAAGGAAAAAACTATACACAAAAGATGACTACAGATCAACTTAGGATGTATGTATTAAAAGAAAGTGTATCTGGAATAGGTACTATAACAGCAACAAATGAAAGTGGAGAATTTGTTGGGATATCTCATAGTATAAAAATGGCAAATAGAGCAATAGAGTTTAATAAATGTGAAGTTTTTGAAACGTCATATGTTCAAGAAATAAAATCTTATAAGGATAGAGTAGGAAGTTTAATAGCCAATATAACTGATAAAAAAATAGGTAGTGTATACTCAATGGGAGAATATGGAGTTAAAGGAAAGTATGATAATTTTAAATATTCTAAGAAAAAGTCTTTAGAAATAGCAGAACCTAAAAAGGGTAAAGCATATATATATTGTAAAACGCCAGTTACAAATGAACTAAAGTTACACGAGATAGAAATAACAAAAGTTGGCAAAGAATCTTCTCAAATAAAGATAGTTGATGAAAATCTAATAAAATATAGAGGAGGAGCAGTTGTAGGTATGAGTGGATCACCGATAATACAAGATAATAAAATTGTAGGTGGATTAAGAAGTATAGTTATAAAAAATCCTACAAGAGGTTATATTGCTAATATTCACAGTATGTTGTATGATAGATATGAAATTTAGACATTGGAGAGAGTAATATGAATTTAAAAAGAATAACTATTATAATTATACTAATAATAGCAGTATTATTAGGTGTGTACTTGTTTGTACCAATTAACAATTCTAAAGGTGAAGATATAAGCTATAAACCTAATAATAAAATAGAAGCTACCGACAATAAAGAAACTATCCAAACAATAGAATTCCTTAAATCTATATCAGGATTAAAGGCTAAAAATATAGAATTAATAGATAATCCAGTAGGAATTAAAGGCGAATTTTTAGCACCAAAAGAATCTATATTAAATGGAGTAGATTATTTCTTAAAACATACTGAAAATGATAAAATGACAAATGTTAAAGTAGATATAGGAGATAGTTATATAGCTATAAGAGTTGATTACAAAATAACTAAGAGTATAACTACACCAATAGAGGTAAAAATAATTCCTACATTAAACAATAATAAAGATTTAGAACTTAAAATAAAAGAAGTTAAGTTTTTAGATTTAAAAGTAGCAGATTGGATAGTTAATATGGGATTAAAGAGCTTTATAAAAGATTGGTTCCCAAAAGATGAAAATATTAATGTGGAATTTAAAGACGGAGTTGTAGTAATATATAAAGATAACTTTAATGGAATAGAGTTAGATAAACTTAAAGTAGAATCAACAGGATTAAATATTAATATGACTATAGATTTAAATACTATAATTAAAAATATAAATTCTAAAAATAAATAATAAAGAGGTATGAAGAAAATAGCTTCATACCTCTTTATTATTTATCAAATATATTTAGTTAATGTAATTTTTATACTATATATTTCTATATTTATTACTATATAAATTATTTATTAATTCTTAAATTAATTAAATTGAGTATAAATAATATTAATAATAGTTAATACTTATAAGTAATATTAAAAACTTACAAATAATTATAAGTTTTAATTTAGAAATATAAAGGAGAATTTATGAAAAAAATACATATTAATGAACCTAAAAGTTATAAAGGACATAGTTTAATACTACTTCTTCTTTTAAATATATTTGATGGGTTAATAACATATATAGGTTTAGAATTTGGGTTTTACCAAGAAATGAATGTGCTTGTAAATAATATATATAATTATAGTTCAAATTTATTCTTATTAATAAAAGTAATAATACCTACCGCTATTTTAATTTTATTAGTATTAAATATTAAAGATAACTTATCAAAAATAACAAAACTATTTATATATACAGCTAATATAGTGTATGTATTTATAGGTTCATATCATATATTATTATTAATACAATTAATGTACTCTATATAATATATAAAAATGATGTATATTTTATATACTTTATGTTTATTTTATTTTTTAAGCTAATAACTTCATAAGTATTAAGAAATACTATAAATAAGTAAGAGAATAAATATAGGAGGGAAAAATGTATTATAAACAAAAGTATATAGAATCTATAGAAACTTTAAAATCAAATATAAATGGATTAAGTAGTGATGAAGCTAAAAAAAGATTAGAAGAACATGGATATAATGAACTTAAAGAAGGTGTTAAAGTTCCAACTTGGAAGTTATTTTTAGAAAGCTTCAAAGATCCGTTAGTTATAATACTTTTAATAGCGGCACTTGTACAAATATTTTTAGGTGAGGTTGTTGAATGCGTAATAATATTTATAGTTATAATACTAAACTCAATATTAGAAGTAACTCAAACTAAAAAAGCTGATGGATCATTAGAAAGCTTAAAAAAGCTATCTGCACCAAAAGCAAAAGTAATAAGAGATAATCAAAAGCAAACTATAGAAGGACGAGAATTAGTCCCTGGAGATATAGTAATCCTTGAAGCTGGAGATTATATCCCTGCAGACGGAAGAATTATAGAAGCACAAACTTTAAAGATAGTAGAAGGTATGCTTACAGGTGAGTCAGAACCAGTATTAAAACATAGTGAAAAAATAGATGAAGAGGTTGGTATAGGCGATCAAAAAAATATGGTATTTAGTGGTTCTTTAGTTGTATATGGAAGAGGAACATTCGTAGTAACATCTACTGGAATGAATACTGAAATGGGTAAAGTAGCCAATTTACTTGAAACTGCAGAGAATAAACAAACTCCATTACAACAAAAGCTTGATGAGTTTAGTAAAAAGCTTGGTGGATTAATAATAGTTATAGCAGCACTTATATTTATAATTCAAGTTGTTAGAAGTTTTATGAGTGATGTGGATATACCGAAAGCAAAAATTATAGCAGATTCATTTATGTTTGCAATTGCAGTAGCAGTAGCAGCTATTCCAGAAGCTTTATCATCTATTATAACGATAGTTTTATCTGTTGGAACAAATGATATGGCTAAAAAACAAGCTATAATTAGAAAATTACCAGCAGTTGAAACATTAGGATCTACAAGTGTTATATGTACAGATAAAACTGGTACATTAACGCAAAATAAAATGACAGTAGTAGATTTTTATATGTATGAAACACCTAAAGAAGATATGAGTACACAAAATATTAACTATTCATATCAATCTAAAACACTAACTGTAGCATCTGCTATATGTAATGATTCAAATATAAATAATGAAGGAAAAGAAATAGGAGATCCAACAGAAGTTGCATTAATAAAATTCGCTAATAGCAGAAATCTAGATTATAATATCTTAAGAAATAGATACAATAGACTAAGTGAAATACCATTTGATAGTGATAGAAAACTTATGTCTACAGTAAATAATATTCATGGAAATGTCTATATGTTTACTAAAGGAGCTCCTGATGTAGTATTTAGTAGATGTAAGTATGCAATGGTTGATGGAGATACTGTAGATATAAATGATGATATATTAAATTCGTATAGAAGTATGAACGAAGAATTTTCAAATAAAGCACTAAGAGTCTTAGCTTTTGCTATAAAAGATGTAGAAGATGATAATTTTGTTCCATCATTAGAGGATGAAGTTGATATGACTTTAGTAGGTCTTATGGCAATGATAGATCCACCTAGAGAAGAAGTATATGAAGCTGTTAGAGAAGCTAAAAGTGCTGGAATAAAAACTGTTATGATAACTGGAGACCATAAAACTACAGCAGCGGCTATAGCAAAAGATATTGGTATAATGGATGATGGTGATATTGCCTTAACAGGACAAGAGTTAGATTCACTTACTGATGAAGAGTTAGATGAAAAGTTAGAGCATATCCCAGTATATGCAAGAGTGTCACCTGAGAATAAAATACGTATAGTTAGAGCATGGCAGAAAAAAGGAAAAATAACAGCAATGACAGGTGACGGTGTAAATGATGCTCCTGCTTTAAAGCAAGCAGATATAGGAATAGGTATGGGTAGTGGTACAGATGTTGCTAAAGATGCAGCTGCTATGATATTAGTTGATGATAACTTTGCCACAATAGTAAATGCCGTTGAAGTAGGTAGAACTGTTTATAAAAACATTAAAAAGTCTATAACTTACTTATTTGCAGGAAACTTTGCAGGTATACTTGCTATATTATTTGCAGTATTTGCTAACTGGGCAAATCCATTTACAACATTACAACTATTATTTATAAACTTAATAACGGATTCTCTTCCTGCTATATCTCTAGGATTTGAAAAGCCTGAAAAAAATATTATGACAAAAGCACCAAGAGACCCAAATGAAAGTATATTAGCTGGAGGAACTATACAAGCAGTTTTATTTAGAGGTACAATAATAGGTATTGTAGTAATAATAGCTCAATTTATAGGAAGGCAAATATCTCCATATGTTGGAACTGCAATGGCATTTTCTACTATCACACTATGTAGAATATTACAAACACTACCAGCAAGATCAAATGAGTATACATTAAAGGAAATAGGATTGTTTTCAAATATGTATGTTATATATGCAATAATAGCTTGTTTACTTATATACGGCATTACGTTACTTCCATTTATGAGACCTATATTTGATATACCTTTAGAATTTGGAATTTATCAATTAGGAATATGTGTATTACTAGCTATAATATCTACATTAATAATGGAGATTATTAAATTTAGGAAATCAAATGAAAGATAAATAAAAATAGGTATACTCTAAAAAAGTATACCTATTTTTATTTATATCAATTATTTATAAAATTAAAAATTATACTTTTAAAGAGAATTTCTTTCAAAATTATAGTTATTATAAAATTATAACATTTAATCGTATTATATATAAAGAAAAATAATAAAATATTCGTTATTGTATTTAATATATAACTTAAATATTGTATAATATACTAAATTAATGAAATAAATTGGGATTTTTTATCGTTAAATATGTACGATGAAGATAAAGTTATATATTAATATTTAAAGGGAGAGAATTAAGAAAATGATACTTATAAAAAATGGGAGAATAATAGACCCACACTCTAAAAGGGATGAAGTAGTAGATATAGTAATAAGAGATAATAAAATATTAAAAATAGGTAAGTGCTCATTAACAGATGAATATGAAAAAGTTATAGATGCTAGCGGATGTATAGTAGCACCTGGACTTATAGATGTTCATGTTCACTTTAGAGATCCAGGATTTACTCATAAAGAAGATATAGAAACTGGTTCAAAGTCAGCTGCAAAAGGTGGATTTACAACAGTCGTATGTATGGCAAATACTAATCCTATAGTTGATAATGAAGAAACTTTAGAATACATAAAAGAAAAAGCTAAAACATCTCCTATAAATGTTTTACAAGCCTGTGCTATAACTAAAGGTTTTAAAGGAAAAGAATTAGTTGATATGAAATATCTTAAAGAATGTGGAGCAGTAGGATTTACTGATGATGGACTTCCTATAATGGATAGTGATGTTATATATAATGCTATGTTAAAAGCAAAAGAGCTTGATGTTCCTTTAAGTTTTCATGAAGAAGACCCATTTCTTATAACTGTAGCTGGTATAAATGAAGGGGAAATATCTAAAAAGTTAGGTATATCTGGGGCAAGTAATGTAGCAGAAGATGTTATGGTAGCAAGAGATTGTATGATAGCTATAAAAACAGGTGCAAAGGTAAACATACAACATATAAGTTCTGGAGTGTCTGTTGAAACTGTAAGAATGGCTAAGAAATTAGGTGCTAATGTATATGCAGAAGCAACACCACATCATTTTACTTTAACCGAAGAGGATGTATTAAATTATGGTACAAATGCTAAAATGAATCCTCCTCTTAGAACTGAAAATGATAAATTAAAAATAATAGAAGGATTACAGGATGGTACAATAGAAATAATAGCAACAGATCATGCTCCTCATACTTATGAAGAAAAGAATGTAGAATTTGCTAAATCTCCAAGTGGAATAGTAGGGCTTGAGACTGCATTAGCTCTTGGTATAACTAATTTAGTTAAAAAAGGCTATTTAAGTATGATGACATTACTTGAAAAAATGACTATAAACCCAGCAAAACTTTACAATCTAGATTGTGGATTTTTAAAAGAGGGTTCTGTAGCTGATTTAGTAATATTTAATCCTAATGAAAGTTATAAAGTAAGTAAATTTGAATCAAAATCTTTTAATTCACCATTTATAGGACATGAGTTATATGGAAAGATTAATTATACTATATGTAGAGGGAAGATAGTATTTGATGGCATGAGTAAATAGACAAATTTAAAAGAGATTACTTAAATTTAAAATGGATCCTATATGGTGGACACGAGAAAAAGCGTGTCTGTCTATA
>NZ_CATXCO010000137.1:0-6516 GCF_958366745.1 uncultured Romboutsia sp. | reverse complement strand
ATGTCATCTATAGGGATACCAGTTATAATGATGTCTTGGTTTGATGATAGTTTAAGAGGTAAAGCTACAGGTCTAGCATTTGCTGGAAGTGGTTTAGGTAATATATTCTTACAACAATTCTCAGTAAACTGGATAGCTCAATATGGATATGCTGCTGCGTATCAAAGATTTGCATTATTATCACTAGTAGTTGGGTTAGCAGTATCTTTACTATTCATTAGAACTGCAAAGGATAATTCTGAAGTTGCAGTAGGAAAAAATAAAGAAGTAAACACTAATACAGAAGAAAAAGTTGAATCAAAAGAAGGATATACGCTTGCAGAAGCTACAAAAATGAAGGCATACTGGATATTTGCTATAGCATTCGCATTCATAGGGATATATGTATCAGCTTTAGCTACTCAATATTCAGCATTCTTAGGTTCTGAGGGATTTGATAAAGCAGTTTTAGGAACAGTAGGATCAATATTTGCCGCATGTTCTTTATTCGGAAACTTATTAGGAGGAACTTTCTACGATAAGTTTGGAACTACTAAAACTACAGTAATAGGATTTGTTTTAGCTTTAGTAGCTTGTTTATCACTAATGCTTGCTCCACAAATACCAGCTTTAGCATATGTATATGGAGTTTCTAAAGGAGTGTCAGTATTTGCTTACATCTTAGCGCCATCAATGTTAGTTGGGGCTTTATTCGGAAGGAAAGATTTTGGAGCTATATTAGGTATAACTCAAGTATTCTTTGCTTTAGGATTTGCTTTAGGATCATTCGTATTCGGAGTTATAGTTGATAAAGCTGGATACATGATAGCTTGGTCATTCATATTAGTTGCTATATTGGTTGCTTACTCAATGTTATTAGTAGCTATAAAAGCTATGAGCAAAGCAAAGAAAGAAAATTTAGCTAATTTTGATTCTAATGAAATGAAAAAAGCTAACTAAAAATATATTTATATTATAAAAAAGCGTAGATTTTATCTACGCTTTTTTTATTGTTTTAATACAAAATATAATCTATTTATTATTTTTTAACCACATTATAGCACTATACGCATGTACAGCAGCTCCTGTAGGTAATATATCTTCATTAAATACAACATGTTGATTATGCATTGGTGCTCCAAATAAATCATTTTCTTGTTTTGAACCTGCACCTAACATAATATATAAACTTGGAACTTCATATGAATAAGAGGCAAAGTCTTCTGATCCCATTCCTCCACCGTTAAATAACACAACTGCTTTTTCTCCTACTATATCTTTCATATAGTTAGTAACTTCATGAGCTAGTTTATCATCATTAGTTAGTGGAGGTACTGAAGATAACTCTATTAACTCTGCTTCTCCTCTAAACAATTTAGCAGTAGATGTAATTATATCATTCATTCTTTCAACTATAAATTCTCCAACTTCTTTATCTAAGAATCTTACTGTACCTTCCATAATAACTTCTGATGGTATTATATTAGGAGCATCTCCACCTGCAAATTTTCCTATTGTTATGACAGCAGGTTTTGTAGCTGTTACTTCTCTACTTGTTATTTCTTGTAGTGATAAATATATATGTGTTGCTATATTTATTGGGTCTACTCCTAATTCTGGCATAGCTCCATGACATCCTGTACCTTTTACTGCTATTCTAAATCTATAACATCCACCTATACTAGTTCCTAATCCACATAATATTAAGTTTGAAGGTGTGCCAGAATGTACATGCATTGCCATTGCTGCATCAACATCTGGATTTTTAAGAACTCCTGCTTTTATCATTTTCTTAGCACCAGTAAATCCTTCTTCATCTGGTTGGAACACTAATTTAACTGTACCTTCTATTTCATTTTGATTTTGTTTTAATAGTTTTGCAGCACCTAAAAGCATAGCTGTATGCATATCATGACCACATGAATGCATAGAACCATTATTTGATTTAAAATCAAGACCAGTAGCTTCTGCCATTGGTAAGGCATCCATATCTGCTCTTAGTAAGAAAGTCTTCCCTGATTTGCTTCCTTCAATTGTAGCAACTATACCACTTTCACATATTTCCTTAGGTTCATATCCAAATTCTCTTAACTTATCCATAACATATGCTTTTGTTTTAGGTAATTCAGTTCCAACCTCAGGGTTATTGTGAATAGTTCTTCTATAAGATATAATCTCATCTTTCATCGCTATAGCTTGTTCTAAAAGTTTATTCATAATACTACCTCACTTATTTCTTAATTTACTTTATTTTTAACCTATATAAATACATTAATTCACATAATATATTTTTTCTTATCAACTATATTTTGTATAATATAAAAAAAAATATCCGTTCAGATAAAAATATATTAAAAATATTACTTTTGAATTTAATATGTACTTTTACCAATGCATTTATTAACTAATATAGGACATAATATATAAATCATTAATATTCATATATTAAAAGGTGAATTTTATGAAAAGTAGCAATAAGACAAAACAAAAAACTCCTCCTTGGGAAAATCCTATCTTTTTAACGATAATGACCTTTGTTGGAGGTTATATGAATGGATATACCTATATTACTAGAAATAATATATTAGCAAATATGCACACTGCTAATATGTCTAAATTAGGAATTAATATTGCACTTGGTAATTGGCAAGAAGCATTAAGATACTTTATTCCTATTGTTGCTTGTATATTAGGTGCTGTATTTAGTGAATTAGTAAAATCTATGATTATAAAATGTAAATACATTGGAGATTGGAGAAAAATAGCTTTAGTTATAGAATCAATTGGATTATTTTTTATTGGTTTAATTCCAACTTTTTTTCCAGATATTTTTGTTACTAATCTAGTTTCTTTTTTTATGGGATATCAGTTGTGTTTATTTAAAGAATGTCTTGGAATTGGGTTTAATACAACTATATGTACTGGAAATATTAGAAATGTTGGTCTATTACTATATAATGTATTAGATGAAAAAAGTAAAAATTCTATTAAAAAGCTCCTTACTTTCACAATTCTTACTTTTTCTTTTGCAGTAGGTGCCATTCCTGGAACTCTAGTATCTCTTGCTATAAGTACTAAAGCTGTTTGGATTTGTAGTTTTATATTATTAATACAATCATTTTGGATAAATATCTATGAAAATAAAAACTGCCTCAAATAAATATTTGAGGCAGCTATAATATATTGTTTTAAAAATTTAACAACAACATTACTTACTATTAGATATCTAAATCTAGGCTACATTCATATCCTACTTTGACATTTCCACCATTTAAAACTTTAGTAAATATACCATTCTTAGGCATTATACATTCTCCAACTTGATAATATATCTGACATTTATCATGACATTTTTTACCTATTTGAGTAACTTCTAATAATACATCCCCTATTTTTATTTTTTGACCTATAGAAAGTGTATTTAATTCAATGCCTTCTATTACTAGATTTTCTCCAAAAGCACCAAAGTCTACATTTGCACCTTTTTTTCTAAATTCATCTATTTTATTAAATTCTAATAAACTAACTTGTCTATGCCATTTACCTGCATGTGCATCATTTTCTATACCAAAGTCTTCTATAAATTTAGCTTCATTTATTTCATTTTTTAATGTTCCTTTTTTCTCACTTATGCAAATAGCTAATACTTTCCCCATGTCTCTATCCTCCGATTTGGTTCATATATTTATTTTCTTTATTGTCACAGTCCTCCATAAAAAGATGCTCTTGAGGTTTATCATAAATATTTGAATAAATTAACTCATTTAAATCTTTATCACTTATGTTACTTCGTATATGTTTTTTTAAATCTACTCCATAATTATAATGTAAACATTTTTTTAAAAATCCAGTAGAAGTTAATCTTATTCTATTGCAGTCCTCACAAAAACAACTTGATATTGGGCTTATAAATCCTATTTTTCCTTTATAGTTATCTATTCTTATATATTTTGCAGGCCCACTTCTTTTACTTTTATTTTCGACTTTAATATTTTTAAAATTTTTATTTATTATTTGATTTATTTCTTCATTGCTTGTACCTTTATAGTTTTTTGCTGCACCTATTGGCATAAGTTCAATAAATCTAATATCTAAATTTTTATCTTTTGTTAAGTTTACAAAATCTATTATTTCATCTTTATTTATATCATCAACAATAACTGTATTTATCTTTACTTTAAGACCTAGTTCTAATGCCTTATCTATAGAAAGTAATACATCTTGTAATTTATCAAACTTAGTAAGCTTTTTAAATCTGTCTTTATTTAAAGAATCTAAACTTATATTTACTCCGGTTAATCCATTTTTCTTAAGATCTTCTATTTTAGTATGTAATAATACACCATTTGTTGTTATATATATCTCTTCTATTCCATTAATACATTTTAGTTTATATATTAAACTTTCTATATTTTTTCGAACTAAAGGTTCTCCTCCTGTAATTCTTATTTTTTTAATACCTAGTCTTGCACATTCTGTTGCAATTTTTACAATTTCATCATCTGTTAAAATATCATTGTTACAGGAATTTAGTATGTTATTTTCATCAATACAATATATACACTTTAAATTACAATTTTCCGTGACAGAAATCCTAAGATAGTCTATTTTTCTTCCAAATTTGTCTATCATAACTTTAGTGGCTACTCAAAAAAGTTAAATTCTCCACTTTTACCTCCTGTTTTATTTAATAAAAATGTATTTTCAATGACCATTTTTTTATCTATTGCCTTACACATATCATAAATTGTTAATGCACATACACTTACTGCTGTTAAAGCTTCCATTTCTACACCTGTTTTGCCTACAATTTTTACCGTAGCTAATATTTTTATATTACTATTAATTTCATCTATTTCATAATCTATATTACAACTTGTAAGCATTAATGGATGGCACATTGGTATTAAGTCAGATGTTTTTTTAGCCGCCATTATACCAGCTACTCTAGCTACACCTAATACATCACCTTTTCCTATTTGATTATTTTTTATGCACTCTAGTGTTTCCTTACTTAGAGAAATACTAGAACACGCAGTTGCTATTCTTTCTGTCTCATTTTTTTGTGATACATCTACCATTACTGCATTCCCATTTTTATCAAAATGTGTTAACTTGTTCATATTTAATTTCCTCCTATTTACCAAATGAGCAATGTGGGAAAGAACATATTTCACAGTTTAAACACATTCCTCCATTACCAAATCTTGCTATATCTTCAAATGATAATTTTTCATCTGCTAAAATCCTTGGTAGTACTAAGTCAAATATAGTTCTTTTAGAATACATAGCACAACTAGGAACTCCAAGTATAGGTATGTTTTTATAGTATGCTAATAAAAACATTGCTCCTGGTAAAACCGGTGCACCATAAGTTACAATTTCTCCATTACAATCTTTTATTGCTGATGGTGTAACATCATCTGGATCTACTGACATACCTCCAGTACAAATTATCATATCTACTTTATCTTCTTCTATCGCTTTTAATATATTTTCTGTTATCATTTCTTTATTATCTGGAAGAATTATTTGCTTAACAATTTCACTTCCATAATACTCTAACTTTTCTTTCATAACTGGTAAGAATGCATCTTTTATTCTTCCTTTATAAACTTCATTACCAGTAGTTATAAGTACAGCTTTTTTAGGTTTTATTTCTTCTACACTTATTATTTTTTCTTTTATTATTTTTTCAGCTTCTAATATTTTTTTCTCATCTATTATTAAAGGAATAACCCTTGTTGCACCTATCTTTTCACCTTTTTTTACTGGAGTATTGTTGTGTATAGTAGATACTATTATCTCTCCTAGTAAATTAAGCTTTAAAAGTAAGTCTTTATTTATTTTTACTATTCCTTGAGTATTTGCAAAGAAATCTATTTTACCTTCTTTTATTTCTTCTGATATATAACACCCTTGTCCTAATACTAAGTCTTTTACCCTTATTGCAGCATCATTTTCATGAAGTTGTCCTTTTTTAGGTTCCCAAACATATATATGTTCCTTACCTATATCTAAAAGCTTCGGTATATCTTCTTCTCTTATTACATGACCTTTTTTAAATAACCTTCCTTTAAATTCTCCTGGAACGATTTTGGTAACATCATGAGATAAAATGCAACCTACAGAATCTTCAATTCTTATTTGTTTCATATTCTACTCTCCTAAATTTTGTCTTTATTCAAATTGTGATAAATAATTATAAGTAATATTGATATACTAAGTATAACAAATAATATAATTATAGTAGTTTTCGTTTGATTTGCTTCTATTGCATTATACATTGCCATTGGTAGAGTTTGTGTTTTTCCAGGTATATTTCCTGCTACTAAAATAGTTGCTCCAAACTCTCCTAGTGATCTTGCAAATGATAATAATATTCCACTATAAATTCCATTTTTACATAAAGGCAATATTATCTTAGTAAATATTTTAAAATCACTTGCTCCATCTAATTTACTTGCATTAATTATATCTTGGTCTATAGCAAAAATAGATGTTTTTATACTTTGATACATAAGAGGCAGAGTTACT
>NZ_CATXCO010000136.1:0-6524 GCF_958366745.1 uncultured Romboutsia sp. | reverse complement strand
TATTGCAACTTGAAGAAGAGATGACCATGTAGTATCTTTGGGTTTTTCTATTAAGTGTAATTTTACTCCTATATAACTAAACAGCATTATTCCAAGTGGTTTTCCTATTATAAGACCACCCATTATACCTTTTATAAGTGTTTTAAGTTCCGAGTAATTTACGTTTGCTGATAAATTTATTCCAGTATTTGAAAATGCAAATAACGGAAGTATTAAATAATTGCATAATGGTGATAAATTGTCATTTACATTCTCTAATACACTTTTATCACTATTATCACTATTTGCTGGTAAACACATTGCTAATAATACACCACTTATTGTTGAGTGTATCTTGCTTATATAAACAAAAAACCAAAGTGCTATTCCTACAACCATATATGGCATTGCTTTTTTTACTTTTAATATTTTGTTCATATAAATCAAGATACACATTACACCTATAGCACCTATTATTCCTACTAAATTTATATCTGAAGAATATGCTATACCTATAACTAATATGGATATTAAATCATCAACCACTGCAAGAGATAGTAAAAATACTTTTAAACTAGGATCTAATTTATTTTTTAATACCATAAATACTCCTACTGCAAAAGCTATATCAGTAGATATTGGTATTCCTATACCATTAGAAAATCTTGTATTATAATTTGACATTAGAAATATGATTGCTGGTAATGCTACTCCACCACATGCTGCTATAACTGGAAATGCAGCTTTTTTTACACTCGATAAATGACCATGTAATATTTCATATTTTATCTCACACCCTACTACTAAGAAAAATATTGCCATTAAAAAATCATTTATTAGTAGATGTAAATTAAATTCACCAAATATTTTAATATCATTAAATACATAATGATATTCTTCTCTTAAACCTGTATTTGACATTATTAAAGCTAATATTGTAGCACTTACTAATAATATACTTGTTAATATTTCTGGATTAACTTGCTTTAATCTTCTCCCTGTAACCTTTCCTTCTAACTTCATCTCAATATCCTCCATTCGTTTTATGTTCCTAATATATTATTGTTAATTTTACATATATTAGCAACTTTTTGGATGAAGTCATACAGTATATAAACTAACTTTTTTTTAATTTTAGTTTATTAAAGTTTTATTCGTATCAAAATTTTAATGAAATAAGTATATAAATTTATCTTGAAATCATTTTCCTTTTTATTTTTGAAAAAGTTTTTGTTTCTTGTATACATAAAATATATTAATAAGTTAAATTAATTACTATATACCTTTAATATTTAATAAAAAATAGACTCTAATGGATTATCAAGAGTCTATTTTAATAAATTTTTGTATTCTTAAATTAGCACTACTTATTTATAGTGATTATAGGCAATAATTGAATTAATATACTTTCTTAACAACAAAAAAGCTAACTTAAAAATATGTAAGTTAGCTTTTTTATATTATATAGCATTAATTTCTTCTAATTTATCTTCTGTTTTTTCATAACTTCTAAATTCTTTAAATATTACTATAGCTGTTAAAATTGATGATATTGTAATGGATAATGCAACATTTCATTGTAAGAGTAGATTATACGAATTATGTAAAAATGCTAATAAAAATCTAAAACTAATATTTTTACCACCATATTCTCCAAATTTAAATCCTATAGAAAAGTATTGGGCAACATTAAAGAAAAATTTGAAAAAAATAACTAAAAATAACAAGAGCCTTGAAGAATCTATTTACGAACTTTTTTAAGTTCGACTACTATAATTATAAAATAATTTATTTATTTTTATAAACATATATCAGTATTTTTCTATACTATTCTTTAATTATATCTTAGAAAATAATATTACTTTTAAAACCACGCACATAAACATAGCTACCTTAAGTTATAATGTTTATAACTTAAGATAGCTTTTTAACTTTGACTTTTAATTTATCTAAAATCATTTATATTATTTTCTAAGTTTATATATTTAAGTATATTTGGAAGAGGTAATTGTCTAGTTTCTATTCCTTTACCAAAGCCTTCAAAGGCTTCTTTTGTTTCTTTATTATATGTGTTAACTATTCCATCTTCTAATTCAGATAATCCTTTGTATATGTAATCTTTTATATCATCTATAGATTTTAAATTAGCTATTTCTTCGCCTCTTAAAACATGTCTAAATATTTCAAAACCTTCACCTTTTGATCCCCATATGTATATTTTAAACATGACTAAAGTCATATCTAAATATAATCCACCACTTATCGAGTTCATATGGTTTATATCTTCATATAGATGTTGGTTAAAATCTATAAACCCAGCCCCTGCTATTTCATAGTTTTTACTTTCTTCACATACTATATTATTTTTTACTATATTATTATGAAAATCTTCATACCCATTGCTGTTTATAAGTATTTCTGCTAATTGGTTAGTTTGTACAAAAACTTTTTCTTTAGTTATTAATCTGTCCATATTTATCTCCTTTAGAATTATATATTAATCTGTTGGTTAGTTAAAACTATTTTCCTAACTCATAACTTTCTGGTAATTTTTAACCTTTGCTTTTTAAATATTCTACTTAATTTAGACTGATATAACCTATCATCAATATTTATTTCGGAAAGCTTATAATATCTTATGACTTCCCATTACATAAAGAACTAAATATAAAAATAGCTGTAATGAATAAAATATTATTAGTTTTAAATATTTTTGTCTAATCATATATGTATTACTAGAATTAGGTATCCACATTCATATTTATTATTATTATATATTTACAGTAATTTTATCATAAAACTTCATTTTGTAAAATATCTATAAGTAGTTAGTAAGTTTATTGTAAAAATATAACTAATATATTTCGGAGGTAAATAAATGTGTTTACAAATGCAAAGTACTTTAAATAATATAATAGATAAAGACCAACCTATTATATTTAATAAATGTATAATAGATACTAATCCAAGTATAACTTATAACTACAGTACGGGTCATTTTACTATAAATTCTAATGGTATTTACTATATAAGATGGTGGGCTAATATACATACTTGTAATGATAGTGATTATGTCTCCCTTTCTATTAAATCTTGTAAAGGACATAATATAGAAAGTTGTACTACTAAAAAAGAACAACTTTGCGGAGATGCAATTGTATCTGTTTATGATTCACATTTAAATTTTTCCTTAACTAATAATTCAAATTCAAGTGTAGGTCTATGTCCTTATACTAATATAAAAGCTAATCTATCTATATTTAAGATATCTAAATCTTATATTAAAAATGATAGTCTATTGTAAAAATCTATTTGTCTATAGATATTTAATTATATTTGTCAATAAAAAAAGAGATATTTAAATTTTTTAAATATCTCCTTTTTTATTTTCTAATCTATCTTTAACTTTTTCTAGTTGATATTTTATTTTAGGCATATCTTCTTTACCATTTATAGATATAGCCTTATCATTTTCTAAAAGAAATTTATTACCACTTTTATTAATATTAAAACAAGCTAACACTCTTTCTTGTTCTAATGTAAAGTGTGCAGTATGCATAGTACCAGATTTAATATTTGCCTCTATTACTATAGTTCCCAAACTAAGACCACTTTCTATTCTATCTCTTTCTATAAAATTATTTTTAAATGAAGTAAATCCTATTGGGTATTCACTTAACAAACAACCGTTATTTTCTATTATTCTTTCTGCTAATTCTCTATTTTGAATTGGATACATTGTATCTAATCCACTAGATAATACCCCTACTGTCATACCATTAGCATCTAGGCATCCCTTATGAGCATAGGTGTCACAACCCATAGCTAAACCACTTACTATTGAATAATTTTCTTTTGCAAATAAGTATGCCATTTCATATGCATTTTTTTGACCTTCTTTACTAGCTTCTCGACTCCCTATTATAGCTAAAGTATTTTCATTTATTATTGCATTATAGTTTCCTTTATAAAATAATACTTGAGGAGCATTTTCTATAAGTTTTAATTTTTTAGGGAAATCTTTATGTAATATATCTATAGTTTCAATGTTTTGTTTCTTTGATAAACTTACTATTTTTTCAACCCTTTCATAAGCTAATTTAACTTCTTCTAAAGTCGGTACTTTTATTCTCTTATTATCATTTTTAATATCTATAAATATATCTATTATATCATTTTCATTTTTAGGAATTTCTTGCATGTATTTTATAAAATAACCAACACTTTTCTTTCCTACTTTTGGTATAGATAGTAAAGTTAATATTATATTTTTCATATGACATTTCTCCTTATAATATAAGGTTTCCCAATTACAATTACTTTATGAGAAAATATATTTAAATTAACTCGTTGTGCTAATTAAATATATTTACTAGAAATATTAGATTCTAGCAAGCTAAATTTTGATAATAAAAAGTTTATATAGCAATTTCAATATGTATCATAAGATAATTAGTACAAAAGATTTAAGATATTTTTATAAGATTCTATTAAACCTAAATAATAATTTGTGATAATAAACTTTATAAGACTTTTTATATTAGTAAGTATATTTTTTATTGAATTTATAATATATATGTACCTTTATATAGTTTATTTTATAATAAAATTTATCACTATAAATTAAATGTAAATCAAAATTATAATATTTTTGTGTCATTGTGTTAATTTTAGACTATAATATTTTATATACAACAGAGAGTAAGGTGATATTTTGGACTTTAATAATATACAAAATTTAGTTATGAATAATACTGTACCCTCTAGATGGAATAGAGGGATTAAGTATTTTAATAGAAAACTAGTAGACCATATAACAGTAAATATAAATGATGGTATAGTTACTTTTGATGCAATAGCTGAATCTGAGTTTTTTAATGATGTTTATACCACATCAATTTCTATAGATACAATAAATAATAAAATACTTGGTTGTAGTTGTACTTGTGAGGACTATCTTTCAAGACATAATCAAAGCAATATATTTATTTGTAAACATATTGCTGCAACTAGTATAACTGGAATTAGACAACTAAAAAAGGAAGCTTCTTTAAAAGTAGTAAATAATGTATTAAATAAAAATAATAATTCAAATGTTTATAATACTCCTACTACACCTAATAAAAAACTTCTATCTTATTTTAATAATGATAAAAAAGAAAAGGTTAATTTAGAGGTAAATATAGATATAAGTGATAATGGTGTATTTGCAGATTTTAAAATAGGAACCGATAAAATGTATGTCCTTAAAAGTTTAAAGGACTTTTCATTCGCTAGAATTAATAATGATTTATTAGAATATGGAAAAAACTTCATATACAATCCTAATATTCATTACTTTGAAGGTGTAGATGAAGAGTTAGTTGATATAATAGAAGACTTTGGACGTAAAAATACTATGGCTTTAAATAGTTTTAACGCTAAATTTTTAGATGTTGGAAGTAGTGGATTAAAAAGATTTTTAAAAACCTTGGGAGATAAAGAATTTACACTTACTTATAATAAGGAAATTTACCTTCCTAAAGTTGTAAATGAAAAATTACCTATAAATCTAGATTTAGAAAAATGTGATGAAAATATAGAACTAAAATGCAATAATAATTTACCTATGCCCCTTACTCATAAAGGGGATGTTGTTTTGTATGATGAGAATATATATTTATTATCTAATGAAGATGCTAGAAATTATAAAACACTTTATTCTATATTAAAAGATCACAATAATATAGAATTTACCAAAGAGGAAATAGATCCTCTTTTAACTAATTTAGTTCCTAAAGTTAAAAGTTTTTCTAAAAATATAAATATTGATAATGAAATAAAAGATAATATAGTAAGTGATTTTAATACTAAATTTTACTTTGACTTGAAAAATAGTAATATAGTATGCGAACTTAAATTTGAGTATGATGATGAAAATAAAACAAAATATGTTGTTAGAAATTTAGAAAAAGAAAAAATATTTAAAGATAAACTTTTATCTCTTAACTTTATAAATAATGATTCATACTATGTATTTGATGGCAATGATGAAGAATTATTTAACTTTTTAGATATAGAGATAGTGAACCTTAAAAGTTTAGGTGATGTCTATTATTCTGATAAATTTAAAAATAGAAAAATTATAAAATCAACTTCTATTCATGCATCTATAAGAGATAGTTTAGATGGTTATTTGAATTTTTCATTTAATATTGACGATATAAATCAAAATGAATATAAAGATATGTTCCTTGCCTTTAAAGAAAAAAAGAGATTTTACAAATTAAAAAATGGAAGTTTCTTAGATTTAGAAGATAGTGAAACTAAGGATTTATTTGAGCTTGTTGAAAACTTAAATGTATCAAGCTTTGATGACTCTAAAGTTCATTTTAGTAAGGCTTTATATATTAATGATATGTTTAAAAGTAAAAATTTAAACTTTATAGAAGGTAAGCAATTTGTTAATCGTATTTGTGATGACTTTGATAATATAGAAAACTTAGATTTAAGTATCCCTAAAAATTTAAAAGCTAATCTTCGTGATTACCAAGTAGCAGGTCTTA
>NZ_CATXCO010000135.1:0-6622 GCF_958366745.1 uncultured Romboutsia sp. | reverse complement strand
TCATAAAGAGTATTGACAAAAATAAAAGAGCGTAGACTTTGTCTACGCTCTGAAGCTATCTAAATATAGATAGCTTTTTTTATCATTTTTAGTTATTTTCTGAAACTGAAGCACCATTAAATACTTCTTTATCTAACTTTTTAAGAGACTTTCCAACTATTACAGCTGTAGTAGTTGAACCATTTACATTTAACATTGTACGTCCCATATCAAGTATTGGATCTATTGCAAGTATTCCACCAGCTAGTGGGAAGTATGATCCGATACCTACACCTGATAAAACTACTGAAACTGCCATTGTCGCTGTTCCTGGAAGTCCTGCTATACCTAGCGAACTTATAGTTATAACAACTAAAAGCATTGCATAGAAGCTTGCATTCATTTCAACACCAGCCATATTAGCTATTGTTACTGCCATTAATGCTGGATATATACCAGCACATCCGTTCATACCCATATTAGCACCTAAACTTGCAGTGAAACTTGCAACACCTTCTTCAACACCTTGCTTATCAGTTAAAGCCTCTATTGTAACAGGTAATGTACCTAAACTTGATCTAGATGTAAATGCAAGAAGTAATGGCTCTGCAGCATTTTTTATATAAGTTATTGGATTTAATCCATTTAGTGCTATTATTATTAAATGTATAACAAACATTATAGCAACTGATATGTATAATGCTACTATGAACTGAACAACAGATATCATAGATGCTAATCCACGAGCTGTTATAGTATTTGCTAGTAAAGCAACTACTGCATATGGCATAAACTTAATTACTGTCATAGCAACTGATACTATTATCTTATAGAATGCTTCTACTAAATCTATAAATGGCTTTATAATATCTAAGTACTTTTTGCTTAATCTCTTTACTGCAAGTCCTAAGAATGTAGCAAATATTATTATAGCAACTATATTTCCATCAGCCATAGATGCAACAGGATTTGATGGTAATAATCCTCTTAAAGTATCAACTAAAGGAGTTATTTCTCTAAGCTCTGTATCTGCAGTAGCTACTACATCTGTTCCTACACCTAGTTTCATAACATTCCCTACTACTATACCAACTATTGCAGCAAGTGCAGTTGTCATAAGTAACATTCCTAATGATTTAAATGTTAATTTTCCTAAGTCATCACCTTCACCCATATTTATGATAACTCTTAATATTGATACAAATACCATTGGAACAACTAACATCTTTAATAGATCCATAAATCCTGAACCAAATAATCCATACCATTTAGTAACTTCTTGTAACCAAGTAACTTCTGCTGGATTTTCTGGAAGTCCTGCTACTAATTGTATAATAACCCCTAATATAAGTCCTATTATTGTTGCATATATTGTTCTTGTAGAAAATTTAACTTTTTTCTTTTCGAACTGCTTAACAATAAAAAATGTTCCTATAAGTACAGCTATAAAAATAACAGTTTTTAAATCTGTAATCATAAGGAATTGTGATAAGAATGAACTCTCTCCCATTTTATAATCTTCCTCCGTGTATATGAAATTTTTATGTCAATTTAGTCTTTTGACAAAAACTATGATATATTATTAATTTAACAAAGTCAATACATTTTATTACTTTTTTTTACTTTTTAGTATAAAAAACACATCTATATTCTATATTAACTAAATTTTATATGTATAATACTCATTTTTACTTTATTTTTTATTATAAACTTGTTTTATTTTTACTTTCTTTTTTTTAATTTTCTTTTTTTTTCTATGTCTAGATTTTCTAACTAATGTTGACTCTACATCTTCAGATGTTTCCTCTGTAGTAGTGTCTATACTAGTACTTTGTGCAGCTTGACTTGCAGCTAATCGACCTTTTTTTATAAGTAGTAGAGCTAGATCAGCAGATATCATTCCAAGAAAAGTTACTAATATTTCTAAATCTTCTACGCTTACTTCTTCTGCTATGGCATATGATATTGTTGATGATAATAATACAAAGTCTGCATAACTAAAGCTGTTTAAACCTGTATTTATATTTTGAGAGGTATTATCAGAAGCGCCCGTACTAGCACTTGTACTAGCTATACCTGCACCAGTTTGGCGATTGTTACTTTTAATATCCATAATAATCTTCCCTTCTTACCTATTTACATTAGTAAATTATATGCACTGTATTACAATACTTTCACAAAAAAATCTCTATAAATATTTATTTATAGAGATTTTTTAACCAAAAGTTCTTAGGATCTTGATTTTCATTTATTGGTAAAATATCATACCCTTCTTTAATTAAGTAATTTATTAAAGAGTCTAATGCTTCTACTGTTTGTTTTTTTTCATGTATCAATAGTACTATTTCATTTTTATTTTTAGAATATGTTTTTGCATTTTCTACTATTTCACTAGATGAAGATTTCCAATCTTGTGTATCTATATTCCAATCCCATATCTTATATCCTGCATTTACTAAGTTATTATAACTCTCTTTAGATGCATATGGTTTACTTCCATATGGTAATCTAACTAAGTTTGAATATCTTCCAGTAATTTCATAAAAAGTTTGATTGTTTAAATCAAATTCTTCTTTTGCAGAAATACTTGTTTTATACAACTTATGAATATCATGTGATACACTATGAAGGCCAGCTGTATTTCCACTTTCTACTATTTTCTTTACTTTCTCTGGATAAATTTTCATATTTCTATCTATCAAGAAGAAAGTTCCTTTGACTTTATATTTATCTAATATTCTTAATATATCATCTGTGTACTTTGATGGACCATCATCTATTGTTATATAAGCTACTTTTCTAGAATTATATGATTCATTTATAGTTTCTTTTTCTTGACTATTTGTTGTAGTTTTATATTTAACAGAATATGCATCACAATAAGAACTATTAGAACTTATAAAAAAGATTACTGCTATACTTAGCATTATTAAAACTTTACTTTTCTTAGTTTTCATAAGTATCCCTCCAATGTTTATTTAGCTTTTATGTCTTCTTACGAATTTATTTATTTCTCATTTATATTATTTGTCAAATTTCTTCTTTTATCATTTATTTGCTAAATAAAAATATATAAATAAATGGAAATTCATAATATCTCATTTTAACTATATAAGATAATTTATATATAATAAAAAATTCGCTTCGCTCATTTCGCCAACGATATATTCTTTCTACCGCTACAGATACATCCGTTGCTCAAAAATGTTATTTTTTACGTTTATAAAGTCATTGATATTACTTATATTCATAGTTTATTCACAAATATAGTTATGATGTAATTTCCGTATACGTAAAAAAATAGGAAAACATCGTTTATAGTTGTTTTCCTATTTTTCCTATTTATTATTTAGTGTATTTGTACTCATATAACAAAATCACACTTAGTTTATTTTATAAAGTCTTGCTTCCCAAGGTTTTAATTCAAAATTATTTAAGTCTTTATGAGCATCTACATTATAATTAGATAATATTAAATTTTCATACTTTAACGTTAATTTCTCATATTTATAATTAGAAGATTCGCTTTTTAAATTGCATATTACTAAGAATTTTTCATCATTTAATATTCTTTCATATGCAAATATATTTGTATCATCCTCTAGTATAAGATTGTATTTACCATATATTAGACATTCACTACTCTTCTTAATTTTTATCATTTTTTTATAAAAGTTAAGTATTGAGTCATCATCTTCAAGTTGTTCTTTTACATTTATATATTTATAATTAGGATTTACATGAATCCATGGATTAGATTTACTAAATCCCGCATTTAAACTATCATCCCACTGCATAGGTGTACGAGTATTATCTCTTGATGTATTCCATATATGTTCTAATGCATCTTTTGGACTCATCCCTTGATTTATAAGCTGATTATATTCATTTATGGATCTAATATCATCATATTCGTTTATATCATTAAATTTAACATTTGTCATACCAATTTCTTGTCCTTGATATATAAATGGTGTCCCTTTATGCATAAAGTATAGTAATCCTAACGCTTTAGCACTTTCTTTTAAAAATCTAGTATCATCACCCCAAGATGATACTACCCTAGTTATATCATGATTTTCTATAAATAATGCATTCCATCCATCATTTTCAAGATTAACTTGCCACTTATTCCATACTTTTTTTAAATTTGGTAAATTAAACTCTGAGCTATTCCATAAATCTATATGCTCAAACTGAAATAGCATATTAAACTTTCCATCATTTTCTCCAACCCAATCAGTAGCTTGTTCAGCTTTTACACCATTTGCTTCTCCTACAGTCATTATATCATATTTACTAAATGTATTTTCTTTTAACTCTCTTAGATAGTCATGTATTCCTTCAACATTCATATGTTTATCAAAAGATGGCACATATTTTAAATTATCAGGATTGTCCATATCAACTAATCCTTCCTCTTTATTTATATGACTTATAGCATCTACTCTGAATCCATCTATTCCTTTATCTAACCACCAATTTATCATCTTATATATTTCATTTCTCATATCTTCATTTTCCCAGTTTAAATCTGGTTGCTTTTTACTAAACAGATGTAGGTAGTATTCCTTTGTATTTTCATCATATTCCCATGCTGATCCTTTGAATATACTTTCCCAATTGTTTGGTTCTTTATTATCTTTTCCTTCTCTCCAAATATACCAATCTCTCTTTGGATTTTGTTTAGATGACCTAGACTCTATAAACCAAGGATGCTCATCGCTTGTATGATTTATTACTAGATCTATTATAATCTTCATATTTCTTTTATGAATTTCACTTAATAATTCATTAAAGTCTTCCATAGTTCCAAAATCGCTCATTATATCTTGATAATCGCTTATATCATATCCGTTATCATCATTTGGAGATTTATACACAGGACATATCCAAATAACATCTATTCCTAAATCTTTTAAGTAATCTAATTTTGATATTATTCCTTGTAAATCCCCTATTCCATCATTATTTGAATCCATAAAACTACGTGGATATATTTGATATGCAACTGCTTCTTTCCACCACTTTTTTTCCATTATATCCCCCTTAAACAATGTAATCGTTTGCTCTTTTATTAAAAAATAAATGCCAATTAATTTGACATTTATTTTTTCTTAATTTAAATATATCATTAAAGAAAAATGTTTTCAATATATTTATTTTATTTTATATTTATTCTCTGATACTAATTCTTCCCTTATTTTATTATTTTCTTCTCCTAAAAATACTCTATATGTCTTTACTATTATTTTGTCTTTTTCACGACTTTCTTGTGTTCTTATATATAATTTTTCTCTATCTTGATTACAACCATATATTTTAGAAGTAATCGCTCCATTTGCAACTATATTTTTTATATATATAGGATGAGCAAAGTTGTTTTTAAATTTTAAATCTATATATCCATAAGATACTGCTGCATCCCTTCCCTTTGACACATAGTGAGATGGATATGTATGATTATGAACTTCTTGTATTTCAAGACCTGACATTAAAGCAGCATTATATATTGTAGTTGATACTTGACATACCCCACCGCCTTCGCCATTAACATATCTTCCACCTACTATTACCTTTGCAGTTTTATATCCATTACTCCATGTTCTTGCTCCAGTGGATTTATTATATGAAAATGTATCACCAGGCATTATAAGTATATCACTAGTGCTCTTTCCAGCAACATATATATTACTTCCCCTTGCACTATTTTCATTAAAACTTGTACTAAATTGACCTAATATAGTATTTATAGATTTTACTTGTTCTGTAGTAATTGTTGGCTTTATAATTTTTACAGGAAGTTTTATATCTTTTATATCTTTATTTTTTATCATATCGTATATTTGCTCTTTTAAGGAAGCAATGTCGACTTCTAATCCTTCCTTTGATGGAGTTGTTATCATCTGCCCACTATCACTTATTTCTAATGTAGCTTGTTGAACTTTCTTATTTATATCATTTTGAATATATGATAATTGTTCGCTTAATTTAACTTCATTATAAGTTGCATTTAGCTTAATTTTATATGGTTTATTTAGGTCCAAATTACATTTTCTTTTTATATTTTCTATATTACTATCGCTTCTAGTATAGCTATATGCATTTTTAACTGCATCATCAGTATTATAGCTTAGGTCTATATCCTGTGGGTTTATACACCATGTTTTATCTTTATATTTCATGTATATTGGTTTAAGCAAATATTTTTTATCTACTGCATCTTTAGCTTCATCTAACTTCATTTTTCCAACATGTACTTGTTCAATATATATATTCTTAAATATTTTACCACTAAAACTATTATTTTGATTTGACATACCTGTAGTTAAAATTAGTATTATAAATAAAGATGATATTAATGTGAATTTATTAATTAATTTATATTTACCCATTATTATACGTACTCCTTGATATATTTTTATAAATTTATGTTTGCCTATAATTTGTTTTATATTCTTATTATTGCTATATATCTTTATGAATAAATATGTTTATTTTGCAAATACTTTTAGTGTATATTTATAACATTTTATATGGAGGTATTTATGAAAAATTCTAAACAACATTTAACTGATGCTTTTTCTAGTCTTCAAGATGCTCAAATTAATTTAAGACATGCTCTAGATAATTCAGAGAAGTT
>NZ_CATXCO010000134.1:0-6652 GCF_958366745.1 uncultured Romboutsia sp. | reverse complement strand
TATGACAAATCAATCAACCTCTACCAAACTAGTCTTTAAATTGCATTCTAGGTATAATTGAAATTTTAGTTATAAATTTTACAATATTAATATATTGCGAAGTAATTTACATAAAAATAGCTAGACACTTTGGAATTTCCAATATGTCTAGCTATTTTTATTACTTGCTTATCACACAATTGTCTAACAGAGCCTAAATATAAAGTAATAATACTTAAATATAATAATTATTATTAAAAATAACTTTATATATAAGTTATTTAAAATTACCAATGGAAAAGCAATCATTATATCCGCAAAAGTTGATATATATATCTTTTGTTTTAAGGTCATAGACTTATTAAATATAAAATTTTCTAAGTACTTTTTGTATATTTTGCTAGATTTAAACCAAACTTCAAATTTATTTGACCCTCTAGCAAAGCAATATGATGCTAAAAGTAAAAATGGTACTGTAGGTAATATAGGAAGTACTGTCCCGATTATCCCTAATAAAAGAGATATAACTCCTACAATAACAAATATTATTTTTTTAATTCTATTCATAAAACTCTCCTATTTTTTAAATATGTATTCTATATACCCTTTTTAGTTTTGTATAACATATAATTTTTTAATTATAGTTAATGTTGTATTCAAGCTAATATAATTTATAATAATATATAATAATCAAATTATATTAAGGAGAATTTTATGTATTTATCTAAATTTACTGATTATAGTTTTAGAATATTAATTTATCTAGGCAATAACCCAAATAAACTTTTTACAGTAGATGAATTATCAAATACACTTAATTTATCTACTCATCATATAAAAAAAATAATTTATAAATTAGCTAAAAATGGATATATTTCATCTTCTAAAGGAAGAAATGGTGGTATAAAGCTAGGAATGGATTCAAAAAATATAAACTTAGGTAAACTTCTTGAAATAACAGAAGATAATTTAAATATTGTAGAATGTTTTTCTACTGATAATAATACTTGCAATCTTAATGATTCTTGTAAATTAAAACCAATTATAAATGATGCTTTAAGTTCATTTATAACTGAATTTTATAAATATACCTTATATGATATCCTTTAATATTAAAATATTATATCTCCTAAGATGATATGAGCCCTTTATGACAAAAGTTTTATTATTTTAACGGTCTACAATAAAGGTCTCATATCAAAATTAGTATAGTCTATTTATAATTTTTCTTACAAAAACACGCTTCGTTACTTGTTATACAGTTTATTATTATCAATTCTAAACGTTCTATAAATTTATTCTAATAATATAAGCCTCATTAACTAATGATAAAAAATTCACTTCACTCATTTCGCCAACGATATATTGTTTGTGAAATGAGCGAAGTGAATTTTTTGTTTTGTTATATTTTAATCAATATTTATACATGATATAATGAAAATAAATTCATAATTGTTATATTCTTAGAGATAACGATAGTTTTAATATCATCTAAATAAATGTAATTTGTGGGAGGAATATAAGTGGAATTAGATAAACAGGATAAAAAAATATTAATATGTGGATTTATAATAGGAACAATATTAAACCTTTTTATAGATAAAGCCATAGATTCAGTAATTATGTTAGGGGTATTATATTTTATACATAAATATGTAGATGTTAATAAATATACGGAAAATATAGAATTTATAAATAAAGAAAAGTACATTGAAAGCTTAAATAAAATAATTAAGTTTTTAGATATTTATATAATAATAAAGATTATATTAATACTAGTTACCAAGATGGGTGGGTTTAATGGAGTAGAGCTTGTTTTACTTGGACAAATTATATTAATATATAATGAAAAACTTCAAAGAAAATACATAAAATCTATAAATGGTGTTGAAATAGAAAAAAAGAAAAATTTACTTAACAATAAAGCTTTGACAGGTGTGATACTAATTGTATTTATAGGCTTTACATACAATTATTTTAATAAGATAGAATTTGAAGATAATCACATAAATTCACCAAAATATAAATATGAGCTAACTTATGATAAAGAAAATAAAAGGATTGTAGATTTTAGTGGAAATGGATTTTCTATGGTGGCTACAGAAAATGAAGAAAATACGAAATATTTTAATAGATATATAAAAGATATTGAATTATTGTCAGTTATAGATGTTTTAGAAGATTATTCTAAGGATGCACTATTATTTATGTTTGTATTAGCTTTTAGTCAATTTAATTTTAAAGATAAAAATAAAAAGGCAAATTCGGTGTTTTTTAATGTATTTTTAATTTTAGCATTGATATTTAGTTCTGTAGCATTTAATACTTATAGCATCGATTTAGAATTTAAAGTTTTATCAGATTTTGCTAATTATGGTTTGTCTTAATAGGATTTGTTAGATAATTTAGTTATAAATAATAGTTAAAAAGGCTAGAAACGTTACAATGTATTGATTTCTAGCCTTTTTATATTAAAAAATAATAGTTCATAATATATTAAAATTGTATATTAACTAATAATTTTGATTAGAAAAAATATTATCATTAAGCAAAAATACTTAAGTTTTTCCATATAAGTTTTTCTGAATTTGATTTTACTCCTCCAAAATCATCAATAAAATATTTATAATGAACTGCACCAAGTTTTTCATATATCCTTTTAGCATTATCATTTCCTTTAACAATACAAATACTCATGCATTCATATCCATGTTTTAAAGCATACTGCCCTACTCTATAAATTAATTTCGTTCCTATTCCTTTTCCTCTTGAATTTTTTGTTATATGTAAAGAATCTAAATACCAATAATTTTCTTCCTCATCATCTTTTTTAGATGCTACAAAACCTAAAAATTCATTTTCTTCATACGCAACAAAAATATGATTTTCATTTTTAAGATATTTACTCCACTTTTCTACTGCATACTCTTTAGTTAAACTATTTAAATAATCTTCAGATAGTAATCCTTTATAAGTTTCCTTCCAATTTGAAATATATAATTTCGCTATATTATCTATATCATCATATACTGCATCTGCTGATATACTACCTGTCTCTGCTTTTCATAAAACCACTCCTTTAATAATATTTGTTATAAAAGTATATTTACTTCGTATTATATAACAATTGCGAATTGAATTTGCAATTTAATTTCATTAAGTATTTTCATTTATAAATTCTACTAATTTTTCAGAATCTATAATATAAGATTTTTGCATAACACCATCTCTATTAAAACTATTATCATTTCTAAGTTTATTTATCTCTAAAAAAACATATACACTATCTTTATCTATTGGAGTTAAAGTTATGCCTCTTTCAAATTCAAATGATGTACCACCATCTACTTCTCTTGTATTTCCATCAAGTAAAATAGTCAAACTTCCTAAAGTATTAGATGGAGAATCATTTATAGTGGATTTTTTTAATTTTGAATTTGTAAGTATATCACTTAAAAAATCAATACCATTGCTTTCCATTTTATAATTGTAATCGTGAATGTCTTCACCCTTTTTTACTCTCCAAACTGAAACCACATTTTCATTTTTAAATACAAAAACATCTTTTAAAATATTATATTCTCTTATTTTAGAGTAACTAAATATAGTTAAAATCAAAACTATTATTGAAGCCAACCCTAAAACCAATTTATTTTTTAATATTTTCAACTTTATTTCCCCCTTACAAAATTATATATTATCTCTAAAGTTTATTTACCTCATATTAGGATTACAAATATTTATCAATATAGCTATGATTGAAGGATTTTCATTAAATATATTTAAGCATGCAGCACTAGGGTTTCCATTAGCTTTTATATATGCACTAGTAGGAGATATTTTTATAGTTGGTAAAATTGTAAAAATCATTACAAGTAAAATATTAAAGCCAAATGATGATATGAAAAAAGTAGGAGTATATATGTCATTTTTTACATCATGTGGTATGGTCATTTGGATGTCACTATTTGGAGTAATTACTAATATAGGATTAAATTCTAATTTTATTTCTGCTTATAGTAATGCTCTAATTACAAACTTTATTTTTGCAATACCTTTAAATTTATTAATTGTATCTCCTTTAATAAGATTTATATTCTTTAAAATTTTCCCACCAATTTCAAGTATCAATGAACAAATAAATGAAGAGATAAATGCTATATAATAATGAACCGTATCACTTGCTTGCGATACGGTTCTCCGTATCGGTGTTAAGTGAGGTTGTAAACTTGCTCATTACTTTTCTCCTTTTCTAATATACTTTTAAAATTATAATTTAATTACGAGCTACATCCCCATATTATTCTATATAGTAATGTTCAAATTCAACATAGTTGCTCCAAAATTTCTTAACCTAAAAGAAGAAGGAGCATCCTTAACTGATACTCCTTCTCAAAACTTACTTTATATCCAATTGCTTGTTATCCTTTACCATCTTACCCCATTCCCCTAACATCATAATAACTTTCTCAAGTGAATATCAAAAGTTTTCTAAATTAATCCTTAACAGCTAGTTAATCTTTTAAATATTCTATTAATTCTTCTAATTCATTATCATCTTTATTTAATTTATCAAAGTCTTCTAAATCTTTATTTAATTTATCAAAGTCTTCTAAATCACTTTTTATATCTTTTTTTACTTCCTTTTTAACATTTAATCCACTGATAATATATCCCATAGAAAATGTTGCTATTGAATAAAATGCATATGGTAATGATGAATTAATGTAATATGTTATTACCATTAATATACTTTCACTTACCACAATCCTATTTGATGCTACAAGTGATGATATATATACATGTGAATTATATATAGTTAATAATGTATATACTAATATAATTATTGAAATAACATATAATACTTTACTTATTAAATTTATATCTTTAAAATGTTTTACTTCCATACTTAAGCCACCTCTTATAAAATCTTATTAATTTTTATTAATTAATCTGTATTAGTTTTTTATTTTTTAACACAAGTACAACATCCGCTTTTTTAGCTAATTCCTTACTATGAGTAACCACTATTACGCATTTTTCATGTTTATGTGCACTTACTTTTAATATTTCTATAATTTCATCAGCTGTATCACTATCTAAATTTCCTGTTGGCTCATCTGCTAATATTACTGGTGAATCTGTAACAAGTGTTCTTGCAATGGCAACACGCTGTTGCTGCCCCCCTGATAATTGTAATACGTTTCTATTAACTTCATCATCAGTTAATCCTAAATCGTTTAAAATTTTCTTATCTGCCTTAGGATTAACTATCTTTAAATTTTCTAAAGGTGTCATATAATCAATTAAATTATAATTTTGAAAAATTAATGAAATATTGCTTTTTCTATGATTCTCATACCCTTTTACTTTTATATTTTGATTATTATATAATATTTCACCATTTCTAGGTTCATCTAATCCAGCCAGTAATGATAATAATGTTGTTTTTCCTGAACCAGAAACCCCTAAAATAGCATAAAATTTTCCTTTTTCAAATTCCATGCTTATATCATTTAAAACTTTTTTTCCATTTTTATATGAATAATTAACTTTATTTAATGCTAAAATTGACATTTATTTTCCTCCTAGCTCATTTTAGATAATATTTCTTTTGGTTTTAATCTAATTATTGATACTGATGATGCCATTACTGAAAGTATGATAATAACTGTTCCTATAACATATACATAAATTAATTCTTCAACATCTACTTTTACATCTATTTCATCTACTGTACGAGTTGCTAAAGAACTATTAACATCATTTCCTAATGAAAATCCTCCAAATCCACTTTGAACGTCTTGAACCGCTTGCTTACTTGCTTGTGCAACTATTGTATTTCCTATATTTTGTGAAATTACCTTGCTTGAGAAATATGATCCTCCAAAAGCTAATATACTTATAAGTAATAATTCAATTATATATTGAGAAATAATATTAAACTTTGAAACTCCTATTGAAAGTAATATACCGGTTTCATGAACTCTTCCTTGAATCCAAAATGCTAACACTAATGAAAGTATTATTATTCCAGCTATTATTGCTCCAATTAAAACCATATTTATAATCTTATCTAAAGAATCAAAAGACTTAGATAAAGCTAAAAATGTATCTTCACTTTTTACTATTGTATACTTATTCCAATCAGCAGGAATATCTTTAAATTTTGATGTTACTTTATCTACATCAGTATCTGTATTGAAAGTAGCATTTGTATATTTTACATTTCCATCTGAATATCCATATAAAGTTTTAACAGTATCTACATCAGTTATTAAAAGATTTTCTGGCATTTCTAATTTGTGACCAACTCTTTCAGTATTTTCACTTTCAAAAATACCTACAATTTCAAGGTCATAATCATTTTTAGATAAAGTTGATGCATTAAAATCACCAGCACTCTTTTTAGCCTTTATAGTATCTCCAACTTTTAAATTATTTGCTTCTGCTAAAGCCTTATGAATTAATACCTTACCTTTATCAGTAGGCACAATATGTCTACCATCAACAAGCTTTAATGATTTACTTATAAACTTAGTATCATACTCAGAGCTCTTATGTGCTTCTACAGAAAAAAGTTTTTCATATTTATAATCATCATTATATTGAACTGCATTTTTTTCTGGTTTTATATAATTTACATTTTCTAAATCTAAACCAGCCCCTTGCA
>NZ_CATXCO010000133.1:0-6662 GCF_958366745.1 uncultured Romboutsia sp. | reverse complement strand
AAAAGGTTAGAGCTATTTTATAATAAACAGTACAACAAACTTCCAACAACAAACCAAAGACCAGATACAGTACTTTGTTTAAAGGGTGTCGGGAAAACCGACAGGGTATATATATTTGATGCTAAGTATAGAATCTATGTTGATAAAAGTGGAAATATATGCCCTATGGAAGATGATATAAATATTATGCATAGATATAGAGACTCTATAGTAAGCAAAAGTAGCATAAATAATAGTTTTAAATATGAATCAGTTGGAGCTTATGTAATGTTTCCTTGTAGTGATGAAAAAACATTTGAGGAGAATAAATATTACAAAAGTATAGAGAAAGTTAACATAGGAGCACTTCCTATGCTTCCAGGATCAACTTCACTTATGAAAAAGCATTTATGTGATATCATAAATGAATCATATATGGAAGCTATAAATAACAACCCTGTATTTGATGAAGAAGATGATTATTATAAGTTTAAGAATAAAAATGTAATGATAGTTAATACAAAAGATAAAAATCACTTTGATGTTTATAAAGAAAATAGATTTTATCATATACCTAAAAAATCATTATCGAAGCTAAATATTGGAGTTGAGTATTTGGCCTTTTATCAACCAATTGATAAGTCAAATTCAAGTAATAAGTTTAATAATGACTTTGGCATAGAGTATTATGCAAAAATTAAAGATTATTATGAGTATGAAAGAGGAAGTTGTAAAGAACTTAAGTGTGATAATGGTAAAGAAAATGACATTTATTTAAGATTTGAACTTGATGAATTAAAAAAGGTAGGACCTATTCATAGAGTTGAGTATGGTATAAGAACTTTAAATTATACAACCTTATATTTGTTAAAAACAGCTACTACAATGCATGAGCTTTATTTAAGTAGTAGAAGAGAAATAGATGTTTATAAGATACTTAAAAAGATTAGTAAGGATAAAAATATAAATCTTAGAAAAGAAAATGATGGATTTTATATAGGTAGTGATTTTGTTAAAGTATTAGATAATGGTGATATAAAGTTAAGTAGAAATAAAGTTAGTATTAAAGATATACTATATATAAATTAGTTCTACAAGGTATCGTAATTATATTTAAATAGTGAATTGTTAATAAATTTAAGATAGGATATAATTATTTATATCATAATAAATAAACTCAAAGAGAGGGAATATAATGCAAAGATTGAGACCGCTGAATGACTTTATTTTCAAAAAATTATTTGGAGAAACTGAAAATATAGATAACTTAAAATCTTTCTTAAATGCAGTTTTAAATAAAGATAAAACTCAAGAATTAGTAGAATTAGAAATAATAAATGAAAAAGAGCTAACTACAGATAATATACAAGATAAAAAAGGAATAATAGATGTACTAGCAAAAACTTCAGATGGAACTAATATAAATATAGAAGTACAGTTAACAAATCAAGATAATATGGATAAGAGAACTTTATTTTATTGGTCTAGAATTTATAGTAGAAGTATTGTTAAAGGCGAGGATTATAGTAATTTAAATAAAGTAATCACTATAAATATATTAGATTTTAATTATATAGAGCTAGAAAAATATCATACAACATTTACACTAAGAGAAAATGATAATACAGAATATAAATTAACAGATATATTAGAACTTCATTTTATAGAAATGCCTAAGTTCAAAAAGATTGAAAATAAAAATCTAGAAGAAGATAAATTACAGAGATGGATGATGTTTTTAAGAAATGATATATCACAAGAGGAATTGGAGGTGCTTATAAATATGGATAAAGATATAAAAAAGGCAGAAGAAAAGCTAGAATATTTAAGTAGTGATCCAGTAACTCAAGAATTATATTTTGAGAGAGAAAGAGCCCTACATGAAAAAGCCAATTTGATTAACACAGGAATAAAACAAGGAATAAAACAAGAAAAAATAGAAATGGCTAGAAAATTATTACAAAATAACTTTTCAGTACAGATGATAGTTGAATTAACAGAACTTACAGAAGAAGAAATAAATGAAATAAAATTAGAATTACATTAAAAAGGTTGCTAGTAAAGGCAACCTTTTTTGTAATAAGTAAATTTATTTTTACATTATAATGTTAATATGCTTATTTATAACTTATAAAGTTTATCTTAGAAAATAAAATATTAAATGATATAATATTTAGATGAAAACATAACACTTAATATGGGGGACATAAATGATAGACTATACAAAAATAATAAAACTACTTATAGACATAACGTTAATTCTTTTTACTTTAGGATTAATTAGTAAAATAAAAATAATATTTGCACCTATAAAAGTAAAACTATTTATACATATTACAAATTTTATGGAAGATACTTTAGATAACTATTACAATAAAAATGTTATATATGAATATCTAGAAAAAGAGTTTAGTTTAGAGCAAAATGAAAATGGCGAGTATGATTTTACGATCAAACAGATGGAAAAAGCTATTAAGAAAAATGAAAAAAACTTAAATATAGATGAACAGAAGTATTTTAATTTTGTAATGAATACAGGTATTATTAACATAATTGATTGGTGCAATAAAAAAAGTATTAAATTAGCACTTAAGATATATTTTGTATGTATTTGTCTTGCAGCAGGGCAGGCATCTATAGATCGTTTTTATAAATAAAAATATTACTGGAACTTAAAAATTCCAGTAATATTAAATAATTCTATTTACCTATTTATTAACCTTAAATACTTTTAATACTATCTAACAATCAGATAATATACTTTTGCTATTAGGTCTCTTAACTATTCTACCTTCAGTACCAACAACAGTGCATCCATCAGGAATACTTTTTAAAACTACGGAATTAGCACCAATTTTAACATTATTTCCAATTTCTATAGATCCGAGAAGCTTAGCACCAGCACCAATTACAACACCATCTCCAATAGTAGGATGTCTCTTACCAGTTTCTTTACCAGTACCACCTAAAGTAACTCCATGATAAATAGTAACCTCATTTCCTATAATAGCAGTTTCACCAATAACTATACCTGCACCATGGTCTATAAATAAAGTTCCATTTATTTGAGCACCAGGATGTATTTCTATATTAGTAAAAAATCTAAAAATTTGAGATACTAATCTAGCACTAAAAAATAGATCTTTCTTATATAAAAAATTAGAAATTTTATGACCAATCACTGCATGTAATCCAGGATATAAAAGAAGTACCTCAAGTTTACTTTTTGAAGCTGGATCATTTTTCATAATAAAATCTATAGTATCATTTATCTCTTTAATCATATATATCACCTTTCAACTACTTTTATTAATTATTAATTACTATAATTTAATTATAGAGAACATTAAATAACAAATAAATGGTTAAACGTAACTGAAAGATTGCAAAAAGTGCTATTAAATAAAATCAAAAATACCCTGTCAAAACTTAAACAGGGTATTTTGAGCAACGGATGTATCCAAAATGCTTCGCCGACACGTCGCTCAAGCAAAGCGAATTTTTGTTAACTTAAACTATATACACACTTACCATCTAAGAAAGTATTTAAAACCTTAACATCTTTTATTTTATTAACATCGATATCTAAAAGATTATCACTTAACAATACAAAATCAGCATCCTTACCAACAGCTATATCACCTTTTATATCTTCCTCAAAAGAAGCATAAGCACCATTTCTTGTGAAAGAAAGTATTGCATCTTTAACACTAAGTGCTTGATTAGGTAAAAATGGACCTTTACCATCTAAAGTTTTTCTAGTAACAGCACAGTAAATTCCATTAAGTACATTAGGTAACTCAACAGGGCAGTCAGACCCATTACTCATAGTAGTTTCATTAAATAAAGTATTAAAGTTATAGCTAGTTTTAGCTCTATCAACTCCAATTCTATCCTCAACTATATTAATATCATAATCTAAAAATATAGATTGAACATAAGCATGAAGATTTAAATCTCTAAATCTATTTAGTAAATCACTAGTTGTTAACTGACAATGAACAACACCATGTCTATGATTATCTCTTAGATATTTATCTAAAGCTTTTTCTATAGAGTTAACAACCATATCCATAGCCTTATCTCCTATGGCATGTATAGCTACCTGCATATTGTTTTTGTGAGCAATTTCAACCATTTCATCAAATTGTTCTTGAGTATAAGTACATATTCCAAAAGTACTATTATCATCAGAATAAGGTTCATTTAAATAAGCAGTTCTAGCTCCTAACGACCCATCACCTAATAATTTAAGTGGTCCTATTTTAAAATAATCATCACCAACACCTGTAGTGTATCCTTTAGATAAAAAGCTTTCTAATTCCTCTTTTTGTGCAAGTTGTGCTTGTTCATATATTTTTACAGTAAGTTTTTCTTCATTTGCAAGTTCTTTGTATGCATTTATTATTACTTCATAGTCAACACCAGGAAATACTATAAAGTCATCAGTTTGAGCAGAAGTAACCCCGTAAGAGTTTAGACTTTCACATGCTTTTAATATCATATTTTTTATATCTTCCTTATCTGGTTTTGGTATTTTATTATAGATTAAATTAAGAGCATTTTCTCTAAATATACCATTAGGCTCATTATTTTCATCTATATCAAATTGGCCACCTTCAATTTGTAAGGTATTTTTATTTATACCAGCTAATTCTAGTGCTTTTGAGTTTACAACACAAACATGACCGCAAGCTCTTATTATACATATTGGATATTCAGTTGAAATTTCATCTAAGTCATCTTTAGTTGGAAATCTATTGACATCATTAAAGTAGTCGTGGTTCCAACCTCTACCACAGATCCACTCATTTTCTCTTAATTTATTAGAGTTTATATATTCTTTTATTGCATTTTTCATTTCTTCTAAAGAAGAAGTTTTTCTAGATAAATTTATCATTTTTAAAGAATATCCATAACCTAAAACATGCATGTGAGAATCATTAAATCCAGGGCATACAAACTTTTCATCTAAGTCTATTAATTTAGAGTTTTCATCTTTATATTTAAGAGCTTCTTCATTATTTCCTACATATATAAATTTCTTATTTTCAACTACAAATGCTTGTTGAAGATTTTCATCTCCTGTGAATACTTTTCCATTATAATAAATATGCGTCATCTTTCTCTCCTTTTATATCCTCATAAAATAACTTTGTATTTTTATCTACTTTACCTACACCTAAATATCTTGCTTTGTAATCTTTTAACAGTACAAAATATTGCTTAGATAATACTAATAAAACCAATACGTTTACAAAAGTAGGTATACCACTTGTTATATCAACAAATGTCCATATACTTATATCTCCAACATAAAGGATATATGAAGTCATTAAAAGCCCAGGTAGAGGATAGAAGTATTTAAATATTTTAAGTACTGTATTTTTTAATTTTATATTTTTATTACATAAATGTCTTAATACAACTTCATAATATACATACCATCCAGATGAAGTTGTAAGACCAAATACTAACATAGTTATAGTTAAGAAGTAAGTACCAAATACACCTAAGCCTGTAGAAAATGCATTAAGTGTTAAAGTAGCACTTTCAACACCACTAGACCATTCACCAGTAACAATTACAACTAAAGAAGTGATAGTACATACTATAAAAGTATCAACAAATACTTCAAAAGAACCCCATAGACCTTGCTCAACAGGATGAACTGTTTGACTTGAAGCATGAACCATTGGAGAAGTTCCCCAACCAGCTTCATTAGAGTATACACTTCTTGCCATACCTGTAGATATTACCTTGGAAATAGTTGCACCAACAAATCCACCAACAGCAGCAGTTCCAGTAAAAGCTCCTTTAAATATTAGCATAAAGCTTTGTGGTATATTTTTATAATTTATAAATATTATTACTAATCCAAAAACTAGATAACTTATGCTCATTATTGGAATAAGTTTAGTAAATATTTTTCCTAAGTATTTCATACCTTTACAAATCATTAGGTATGTACATATAACAATTAATAAACTAGCCACCATTTGATTAATGTTAAATGTAGAAGCTACAACTTCAGAAATAGTATAGTTACTTGCAGTTATAAAGAAAGTAGAGAATATTCCAAAACCAAATACTGTTGCAAGTACTTTCCAATATTTAAAATTTCTTTCTTCTCCTAAACCTCTTTCCATATAATAAGTAGGACCACCATAAGGATCTCCATTTTCATCTTTTTTTCTATAGTAAACAGCTAAAGTTACTTCAACTTGTTTTAAAATCATACCTAAAAAAGCAGTAATCCACATCCATAAAGTAGCACCAGGACCTCCCATTGCTATAGCTGTTGCAACACCAGCAATATTACCAAAACCAACAGAACCACCTATTGCAGTAGATACTGCTTCAAGTGGACTAAGTACACCTTCTGCATTATTTTCATCTTGTTTTTTAAATATTTTACCTAAAGTTTGCTTCATAATATAGTTAAAATACCTAATTTGAAAAAACTTTGAACCAATTGTAAAATATAAACCTGTGCCTAACATTAATATTATCAGAGGAGGACCCCAGATAAAATCATTTAAAGCATTAATAAATTGCGACATGAAAATACCCCCTATTTTTTTTATAATGTAAATAGAGGTTTAATAAAAAGACCTGAAAGGCCTTTAAAATCCTAGGTTTAAATTATAATAGCTCCACCACTTAAAAAAGTGAGAGTACTT
>NZ_CATXCO010000132.1:0-6670 GCF_958366745.1 uncultured Romboutsia sp. | reverse complement strand
TATGGCCAAACTAGAAAACTCTAAAAATATGACTTTTAACGAGAGAAAAGCCAATGTAATGCACATTATAATAGAAAATAGACTTAAGAAAAATACTATAGGAGGATACTGGTCATTAGAATTTTCTAAAGAAGCTATTGATAATTGTGTAAGTGGATTTATTGATATAAAGGATAATACCAAAATTATGATGACAAGTGATGGTTTCTCGTGTGTATATGACAGATATGGTATATTTAGTAAGGAAGAAATAATAAACTTAGCTAATACAGAAGGTATAGACTATATTTATAAAAAAGTTAGAGAATTTGAAAAATCAGATGATAATGGAGTTGAATATCCTAGATTTAAAGTACATGATGATTCATCATGTGTATATTTAGATATTTATAAATAATTAGTTAAATTAAGAGGAATACAAAATGAAAAATATAGAGTTAAAAGAAATTAATCATTATTATGGGAAAGAACAAGTATTACATGACATTAATATTTCAATTAAAGAAGGTGAGTTTTTTACTTTACTAGGTCCTTCTGGTTGTGGGAAAACAACTATTTTAAGAATAATAGGTGGATTTATTAAACCTTTATCTGGAAGTATATATGTTGATGATAAAGATATTACAAATTTAGAACCAGAGTATAGAAATATGGGAACAGTATTTCAAAATTATGCACTATTTCCTAATATGACTGTAGAAGAAAATGTAGCTTATGGACTAAAGATAAAAAAGCTACCTAAAAAAGTAATAGCACAAAAATGTGATAAATACTTAGAATTAGCTGGAATGAAAGATTATAGAAAGAAAAGAATAGATGAGTTATCTGGTGGACAACAACAAAGGGTAGCAATAGCTAGGGCACTAGTTATAGAACCTACAATGCTTTTATTAGATGAACCAATGTCTAACCTTGATGTAGCTTTAAGAGTAAAGATGAGAGAAGAAATTAGAGAGATACAACAAAAAATAGGTATCACAACTTTATTTATAACTCATGACCAACAAGAGGCATTAGCTATTTCTGATAAAATAGCAGTTATGGATAAAGGTAGAGTACTTCAAATTGGAACTCCAATGGAAGTTTATAAAAATCCAGTAAATGATTTTGTAGCAAATTTTGTAGGTACATCTAATTGTATTGAAAAAAAGGACTATGCTAACTTTGGACTTGAAAAAGAAGAAAAACCTTATATTTATAAACGTCCTGAGGAAATGGTATTATTACAGAATACTAATGAAAGTGGATTTATAAAAGTAAAAATAGAAAATAAAAAATTCTTAGGCCCAATTATAGAATACACAGTATGTAATAATGGTAAAAAATATGAAGTAACTGAACTTAATAGACTTAACAATAGTGATAAATTTAAAATAGGGGATATGGGATACTTAGGAGTATTACAAGGTGAGTAGTATGATAGAAAGAATAAAAAACTATAAATGTACAATTAAAAACATACTTTCTTTTATTTTATACAGTATATTATTTTGGTTATTAATAGGATATATTGTTTTACCAATATGTAATACATTTATACAAGCTTTCCAAAGTGAAGGTGCATATTCTTTTGATGTTTTCAAAGAATATATTTCAAATAGCAATAATATAAGGGTAGTTAGTAATACTTTTATCTTAGGATTAGGCTCTATTATTGTATGTTCAGTTATGGGAATAGCACTTGCTTTATATATGACTTTTATTTGTGATAAGTATAAAAAATTAATACATATTTTATTATTGAGTCCAATGATGATTCCAGGAGTAATTTTAGTAATTGCATGTATTCAATTATATGGAGAAACTGGAATAGTTACAAAAGCTATAGAAATGCTATTTCCATTTATAAAAATACCTTATAGCTTTAGTGGATTAAAAGGAATTTTATTTGTAGTTGCATATACTCAGTATGTATATTTTTATTTAAATGTATATGTTGCACTTAAGTATGTTGATTACTCAACAGTTGAAGCAGCAAGAGGGATGGGAGCATCTAAAATAAGAGTTTTCTTTGATGTAATATGGCCTGTTATAACACCTGCTGTTATAACATCAACAATTGTAACATTTGCATCAGGAATTAGTTCTTTCTCAGCACCAAACCTTATAGGTGGAGGATTTAAAGTATTAAGTACTCAAATTGTTAGATCTAAAGCCAATAATTATATGGACATAGCATCTGTACAGGTAATTATTTTACTATTAATGGGTATTTCATTTATGATGTTATTACAGTATTATGGTAAAAAATATGGAGTAGTGGCATCTTTAAAAGCTCAGAGTTTTAAAGTTAACAACAGAAAAAATACCCTATTTACATTTGTATGTAAGATTATTATTGGTATACAAATTATTATGATTATACTTCCTATAATAACTATTGTATATTTATCATTTGTAACTACTCATTCAATTATGACAGATATATTTCCTAGAGAGTTTACAATTGAAAACTATCAGATGATTTTTGAAAAATCACGTGTACTTAAGCCTATATTAAATAGTTTGAAAATGTCTTTAATGGCAGTTATAGCAGGATTAATAATTACAGTACCAGTAGCATACGTGGTAACTAAAAACCATAATATACATAATAGATTAGCTAAATTTATTATAATGCTACCTTGGAGTATGCCAGCAAGTGCAATTGCAGTAAATCTTATTAATACATTTAATCAAAAAAGTATATTTGCATTTAATAAATCATTAATAGGTGGATTTTATATTTTACCTATAGCATATACAATTTATGCACTACCTCTATTATTTTCATCTAATGAGGTAGCTATGAAATCAATAAATTTAGGTTTAGAAGAATCATCAAGGAGTTTAGGTGCTGGAAAGTTAAAAACATTTTATAATGTAATAATTCCAGATATGATGCCAGGAATAATTTCTGGAGCTATACTGGTATTTATTCGTACAATTGGAGAGTATACAATGTCAGCATTACTTTATGGTGTTTATAATAGACCTATTTCAATTTCTATTATAACTAATATGCAAGAATTTAATATAGGAATATCTATGGCTTACGGTGTATTAGTAATAGCTATATGTTATGTAGCACTAGGAATAATTTTTAAATTAGACAAAAAAAGATTTATATAAATATTAGATAAGAGTGGTCATGATTGTTAATAATTATGCCCACTTTTAAAATTTGCAAAAAATATACTAATAAAAACAAATATGATTTACAATTTTCACTGTTTTATTCTACACATGAATATTTTACAACTTAAAAATTAAAAATGTAACAAAAAATGATATATATAAATATAATAATATGAAATATATTTTATAAAGATGTTGACTACAAGGAAAACAAATGTATTATATTTATAATAAATTAACAACATCTTTTATATAGTTTATTAATAAAAACTACAAAAATATTATAAATTAAATTTATTTTATATAAATGGAGATGAGCAGTAATGAACACTTATAGACGATTATCTAACGTCTATGAAAATTCAAAAGTTATCCCCTATGACTATTCTTCAAAATTCGTTATAATGAGTGATTGTCATAGAGGTAGTGGAAACTCTGGAGATAATTTTCTGAAAAATCGAAATATATTTTTTGCAGCACTTAACGATTATTATAAAAAAGGATTTACTTATATAGAACTAGGTGATGGAGATGAACTTTGGGAAAATAGATGTATGGAACAAATTATTGAGGTACACAGTAATGTATTTGAGTTACTATCTAAATTTTATAAATCAAATAGAATGTATATGATTTATGGAAATCATGATATGCAAAAAAGAAATAAAAAATTTTTAGAGTGCCATTATAATGGATACTATTGTGGAACAAGAAAAAAAAATGTTCCATTATTTAATTGTATAAAAGCCTATGAAGGGATAATCCTAGAAAATGAATATAATAGTCAACAACGAATATTTCTTGTACATGGGCATCAAGGAGATTTGATTAATGATAGACTATGGAAAGTAGGTAGATTTTTAGTTAGATATATATGGAGACCACTAGAGATATGGGGATTTAATGATCCTACAAGAGCAGCTAAAAATTATAAAAAGAAAAATAAAATAGAACAAAAACTTACTACATGGTCAAAAGAAAACAACGTAATGTTAATTACAGGCCATACTCATAGACCTAGTTTTGCTAACTTAGATGAAGCAATGTATTTCAACTCAGGTAGTTGTATACATCCAGCAGCTATTACAGCTATAGAGATTGAATGTGGTTGTATTAGTTTAGTTAAATGGAGTATTATGACAAAAGAAGATAATAGTATGTATGTAGGAAAAGAAGTTTTAAATGGTCCAGTAAAATTAGAAGATTACTTTGAAACAATATGTTTTGCATAAATAGCATATATCATTAAATAAATGAAAACCATATTGATTAGATAGTCAATATGGTTTTTATTTATAAATTCTCACATATATAAATTCAATAACTTAACTAATAATTTTAATATGATTAACCGTGAAAATATTTTAGAAAATAAGCCATAATAAATATATAAATAAAAAAATATATAATTTTAGAAGGAGAAATATATGAAAGAATATAATTTCGATACAAGAGAAGAGGCAATAAATTTTTTAGATAAACATAATTTTAAATACTATATACCAAGAGTATGTGAATATATGAGCAATATAAAAGATGAGCTTAAAGCTTATTGTGTAGAACTATCAGATTCACATGAAGTAACACGTTGTTGGATAGTATCTATTACAGATGGAAAAAAATATAGAGAAATATTCTTTGATATTGAAAAAGTAGATGAGTTTAAAGACACTGCTTATAACAAGGATTATAGAGAGAAAAAATATAAAGAAGGAATTGAAAATGAATATTTTTAAATTTTAATAAAGACCACTTACTTTTATTAAGAGTAAGTGGTCTTTATTAATTTTAACTAGCACAAAGAAATGATTAATTGAATTTAGATATGAATATTTAAATAAAAAATATAGATAATAAATAACAAGTATAAATATAAATATGAGGTGAAAATATGTGTACATCATTAAGCATAAAATCAAATGAAGGACATAATTTTTTTGGGAGAAATATGGATTTAGCTTATGATTTCAATCAATCAGTGTTAATTATTCCAAGAAATCATCAATTTAAAGATAAAGTAACTAAAGATATGGTAAAAACTAAATATGCTATTATTGGAATAGGTGCAATAATTGATAATCATCCAGCAATAGCTGATGCTATGAATGAAAAAGGACTAGCCTGTGCAGGGTTAAACTTTGATGGATATTCTTATGTAGAAGAAGAAATAGTACCAGGCAAAAAAAATATTGCACCTTATGACTTTATACATTGGGTGTTAGCTAATCATGAAACAGTAGATGAAGTTAAAGATGCTATAAAGGATTTAGAACTAGTAAAAGTACCTATAAATGAAAAAACACCACTACCAACACTTCATTGGATGATTGTTGATAAAACTGGTAAATCAATAGTTGTTGAAAAAACTAAAGAAAAGTTTGCAGTTCATGATAACACTGTTGGAGTAATGACTAATAATCCAACCTTTGATTGGCATATAACAAATTTAAACGAATACATGTATATAACTCCAAATCATCCAAAAGATGTTAAATGGAGTAATCAAGAATTAACACCTTTAGGAGTGGGTGCAGGTACATTAGGAATTCCTGGAGATTTTGAATCTGTTTCAAGATTTGTAAGAATAGCATATATTAGAGCTCATATGCCATCTATAGAAAATGACACAACTGCTGTTACTCAATTTTTCCATATGCTTGATTATGTAAAAATGGTAAAAGGTGGAGTTATAACAAGAGATGGGATGGAAGACTTAACTAGATATTCTTCATGTATGGATCAAGAAAAAGGTATTTATTATTACAGAAACTATAATAATAATAGAATAAATGCTATTGATATGCATAAAGAAGATTTAGATGCAACAGAAATAAAAGTATTCCCATATTTAGAAACTCAAGATATAAATTATCAAAATTAAAATATAAAAACTAATTTAAAATATTTCTCTTAAGGTATTTTTGTTAAGGTAAATAAGGTAAATTTTTTAAATAATTTTAAAATGAATATAAAGAGTTTATAAAGTATTAAAAATAGACCTTAAAGGTCTATTTTTAATTTCTAAATATAGTTTATAGCATTGCTTACTTTTCTAGAAACTTCATCAAGTTGATCTTTTAAGTTAATAAGTTCTTCAGCCTTAGTATATAGAATTAAGTCTGTGACACTCATAGTAAAATCAATTTTACCGTTTGAGTTATAAATAGGAATAGATATACAGATTATTCCGTGGTCATACTCATTTTCATCAAGTGCATATCCTTGCTTTCTTACTTTATGTATTTCTTCTAAAAATTCATCAATATTTTTTATAGTTTTATCTGTATAAGTTTTATATTCTTCGCCCTTCATTATATCTCGAATTTCATCATCGCTATATTGAGAAAGTAATATCTTTCCAGCAGCAGTACAATAGCAAGGTGCTTTTTTTCCAACCCTTGATGACATTACAAATGGTTTTTGAGAATTCATTGGCTCTATTCTATCAATGTAAACTATATTAGAACGTTTCTCATCTAAAGTAGCCAAATGAACTGTGGCATCAACTTTATCTGCAAATTTTCTTATTATAGGTCTTGAAACCTTAAACATA
>NZ_CATXCO010000131.1:0-6713 GCF_958366745.1 uncultured Romboutsia sp. | reverse complement strand
AAAGATATAGAAGAAGTTAAAGAGTCTGAGGCGAGATACAATAAACCTTGTAAACCAGACAATTTATGCTGCACATGCAAAGATGGCCCAACGGTTGTAAAAAATGAAAGCCAATGTAAAGAACAATGTTGCAAACCAAAAACTATTAGATATCCAGATATAAGAGAAGCAAAATGCATACCTGCATTAATAGATAGAATATATGACTATGTACATTTAGATAATGAACAAACAAGATGTGCTAAAGATAAAACATTTGAAATAATATGGGCAGGTACTAATGATAGAGCTAATTTAATAGGAAAAGATATATGTATAAAAACTATAACTTTGAAATATGATTGCCTAGGAATAGATGCGGCAGAGATACCAACTGAAATAGGTCTTAATCAGACTATAACACTAGTAAGTGATCCATGTTCAGCATGTAGAACTTCTGGATGTGAAAATATATATACTGAATATAGTGGAAGTACAACTTGTGGTGAAGGAACTGGTTGTTGTGAAAATGGTAGGGCTAGAAAAATATGTCAAGCAGATATAACTCCAGATTCTTGTAATTTGTATATTATAGTAGATGGTACTGCAGGATGTATACCTTTTAGAGCTCAATATCTTGTAGATGGCTTAACTGATAGTGTGATGGGATTAGGATTTAAAGATGTTGATTTCTTTGGTCAAGTATGTTTACCAGATGATAGAAGGAAAGTAAATTTAAGATCAATGTTTGATGTTTGTGTATCAGTACCATGTGTAGCACCTAAATCTACTATAGAATTAAACGAAAGTGCAGGCGAATATGAATTTACAGCTAATATATTTGCATCACTTTTAGTAACTGAAAAATTATACGTAGTAGTTAAAGATGAAGTTGCAGTTTATACAACACCTAACACATTAGTAGCTACTAATGGAGGGTTTACATCAAACTGTGAAGCATAATGATAATATGTAGGTATAAGGCTCATTAAAAAATGAGCCTTATATTTATGTAATAAAATATCATTAATAAACATATATATAATGAGGATAATTTTAGCTATAAAAGTTAGTTGTAAAGGAGTGTGTATAAATGCAGAGAAATTACAATAATAGATCAATAGAAAAGATACTTAATACTATTAAAGAATTAGTAGATATATCTTCAAATAAGGAGAAAATTTCTGTTGATTTAGAAATTACAACTACAGATGGATACACTAATAAAATACAAATAAATAAAGAAAATGATAGCAACTTATCAATTAAAAAGAACATAATAATGAATGATAACGTAGCAATATCAATGGATAATATAACTAAAGTTAAGATATTAAATAACAATGACAATCCTAATTTTAAGAAATTATTAATAAAAGAGATACAAGATAGTACTATAGATGAAGAAAATAACTATAGATATGATCCTAATACTGGATATTCTAGAGCTTTTTCAAATAAACTAAAAGACAAAAATATTGAGGATTACATAAGACGAAATTATAAAGATATAAAAAACATAAATTATTATGCAATAAAAAATGACAACCAAATAAATAGTATAGAAAATATAAAAAGTGAAGAGGTTCTAAAATATAATACAGATTTAGATGTAAATACTAAAAAATCATTAGAAAATATAGAGTTAGGTAAAAATAAAAAAAGCGTAGTAGAAAATATAACAAGTGAAAAAAAGAATGTAGTAAAATATGTAAAAATAGAAAAGAAAAAAGTATTAACTTCTAATTGCGAAGAGGTTGAAGTTTCAAGACCTATAAAAACTAATAAAATAGGTGTATTGTCTAATATTAATACAAAAAATTGTAATGTAGTTACAAATCAATCAAAAACAAAGGTTGTAAAGGAATTAAATCCAAATAAATCAACATCAGTTATAGATGTAAAGCCTACTTATGTAGATAATGTAATAAAAAATATAGATATAAATCAACAAATAATAAAGCCAAAGACTGTAGAATTAATGATTATAGGACCTATGAATAATTATTTAAATAATGAAGAAATAAAAGATAAGCCTTTAAGAATGGATCCAACAGGGGATGGTTTTATAGGAGTTGTATTAGATGATGGAACATTTGAACCGCTTAAAGTAAGTTTAGAAACATTTACTATAATTCCTAATGAAGCTAAAAATATATTAGCTAATATTGAAAGTGAAAATATAGAAAATAAGGTAATAAATAATATTAATATAGAAAAAGATGAATTTGTAAACTCAATAAATGTTACCTATGATAATAGTGTATCAAAATATAAAGAGGAATATATAAAACCACTAAATGATATTTTAAAAACAACAAAAACAATTGTAAATAATATAATTAATGAAGAAGATACTATTTCAGTAGTTACAAAGCAAGGAAGCGAATATATAAACAATATAAAAGATATTAAACATGATATTGTGTCAAATATATCAGGGATAGAAACTACTGAAGTTATTGAATCTATAGATATCTTAAAAGATTATGGAGAAGTTGTAGATGATGTTAAATTAAATAAAGATTGTGTAAATGCCGTAAATGACATATATGTTACAGAACAGAAATTTGCAAGTTGCATTAATGAAAAGATAAAAGGAAATTTAGAGTTTGTAAGAAACGGAATTATGTTGATTAACGATGATGGAGAATTAACTATCTATTCTACAAATAAAATAAGTTCTATAAATAAGTAATTAAAAATATTATAATAAGGGCATCATAAATATTTGATGTCTTTTTTTGTTATAAATAAATAGTTATATGTACATAATTTTAATAAAAATAGGAGGTGTATATTATGGCGCATATAACGGCTAAAAATGCTTATAAAAGCCTAGAAGAAAGAATAAATAAATTTCCACAAGGAGCTCCTCCTTCGAAAACTTTGTATCAAATTTTAAGTATATTATTTACAGAAGAAGAAGCAAGGTTAGTAGCTAAGCTTCCTATAAAAGCTTTTAGGTTAAAAACTGCAGCAAATATTTGGAATGTAAGTCAAAGTGAAGCATATAAAATATTAGATAATTTAGCTAAAAAAGCTTTGATACTTGATTTAGAAGATAATAAGGGGAAAAAATACATATTACCTCCTCCAATGGCTGGTTTTTTTGAGTTTTCAATGATGAGAACTAGACAGGACATAGATCAAAAACTTTTAGCAGAGCTTTATTATCAATATATAAATGAAGAAGAAGATTTTATAAAAGAACTATTCTATTCAACAGATACTAAGCTAGGAAGAGTATATGTTCAAGAAGAAGTATTAACTAATGAAAATGAAGTTACAATACTAGACTATGAAAGAGCAACGCATATAATAGAAGAATCAAAACATATCGGTATAAGTATGTGTTACTGTAGACATAGAATGAGTCACGTAGGAAAATCATGTGATGCTCCTATGGATATATGTATGACTTTTAACAATACAGCAAACTCTTTAATAAATAACAATTTTGCAAGAAGAGTAGATGCATCGGAGTGTAAAGAGCTTCTTCATCAGGCTTATGAACACAACTTAGTTCAATGTGGAGAAAATGTAAGAAGTGGAGTAACATTTATATGTAATTGTTGCGGATGTTGTTGTGAAGCGTTAGTAGCAGCAAAACGATTTGGAAATATGAATCCGGTTCAGACAACTAGTTTTATACCTCAGATAAACTATGATTCTTGTATAAACTGTGGTAAGTGTATAAAGGTTTGTCCAATAGATGCTATAAGTAAATCAGTTGAAAATAACAAAGAAGTTGTAAAAATCGATGAGGATAGATGTTTAGGGTGTGGAGTGTGCGTTAGAAATTGCCATAAAAAAAGCATTACACTTAGAAAACGTAAGGAAAAAATAATAACACCAGCAAATTCTGTTCATAGAGCAGTATTAATGGCTATTGAAAAAGGTCAGCTACAAAATCTTATATTTGATAATGAAGCTTTAACTAGCCATAGAGCTATGGGTGCAGTTTTATCTAGTATATTAAGTTTAGAACCAGCTAAAAGAGCCTTAGCTAATGAACAATTAAAGTCAACATATTTAGATAGACTACTTAGTATAAAAAAACCTGAACGAAAAAAGCCAAATTAATTGAAATGATATGATATTATAATAATATGAAAATATGTTAAGGTGGGAGAATATTTATGGATAAGTATGTAGCTTGGGTAAATGAAACTAAAATAAAAAATACAATAAAATCATTAGAAAATAATAATATGAAGGGTTATCTTGCAAATAATAAAGATGAACTTATTAAAATAATAGATGAACTTACAAATGAAGGGGATACTGTTAGTTGTGGAGGATCTATGACATTATTTGAAGCAGGTGTTATAGATTATTTAAGAAGTAAAAGATTTAATTTTCTAGATAGATATGAAGAAAATCTAACTAAGGATGATTTAAAAGAGTTATACAGAAAGACTTTTAGTGCAGATGTATTCTTTACTAGTACTAATGCTATAACAGAAGATGGAGAATTATATAATGTAGATGGAAATGGAAATAGGGTAGCAGCCATGCTTTATGGACCAGACAAAGTTATAGTAGTAGTTGGAGTTAATAAAATAGTAAAAAATATCAATGAAGCTGTAGAGCGTAATAAAAGTATGTGTGCTCCTGCTAATGCTAAAAGACTAGATACTAATACACCATGTAAAATAAAAGGATATTGTATGGATTGTAGTAGTACAGATAGAATATGCTGTGAGTATACAGTTATAAAAAGACAAAGAACTGCAAATAGAATTCATGTAATATTTTTAAATGAAAATCTTGGTTATTAATAAAATAAAGGATATACTAAAATAAAGGTATATCCTTTTATACATCTAATATATATCATAAAGGTTAAGTTTTAAGGAGGTTTCATGAGAAAAGCAAAACTTATATACAACCCAAATTCAGGTGAAAAATCCATAGTAAATAGTTTAGATTTTATAATAAGTATATATCAAAAAAATAACATTACACTTATACCATATAGAATAGACAAAAATGAGTGTATAGATAAAGCCTTTTTAGATATAGATGATACATATGAGCATTTAATAATAGCAGGTGGAGATGGAACAATAGATATAATAATAAATGCTATGAAAAATTTAAATATAAACCTACCAGTTGGAATACTTCCTGTTGGTACAGCTAATGATTTTGCGCACTCTCTTGGATTAGAATTTGATATAAAAAAAGCAGTAGATAATATTATAAATTCTAATCCAAGAAATTTTGATATAGGAAAAATAAATGATAAGTATTTTATAAATGTAGCAAGTGCAGGTATGTTTACGGATGTATCTCAAAAAATAAATCCTGATTTTAAAAACTATATGGGAAAAGTAGCATATTATATAGCTGGGATAGAGGAAACGCTTCATCTTAGAGCGTTTAATATAAAAGTAAAATCTGATGAAGTAGAGTATAAAGGAAATATGTATCTTATGTTAGTTTTTAATGGAAAAACTGCAGGTAATTTAAATTTAGCATATAAAGCAAAACTAGATGATGGATATTTAGATGTAATTATTTTTAAAGATATGCCAATTCCAAAATCTATACCAGTATTTATAAATGTATTAAAGGGAGAACATTTAGATAATTTAAATGAGGATGATATATTATACTTTAAAACTAAGGAAATATATATTGAATGTGAGGATGGATTAACTACAGATATTGATGGTGAAAAGGGTCCAGATTTTCCATTAGATATAAAATGTATAGAAGGTGGATTAGAAATATTAGGTGTGGATTATAGTTAAATTAAATAAAAGAAAAAACCTACTAAAATATTAATTAGTAGGTTTTTATATATTAAATATTATTTTCCAGGTTTGAAAGAGCTCTTTAATGGTACAACTCTATTAAATACTAATTTATCATCTGTAGTATATTTTGTATCAACAGAGAAGAATCCATTTCTTACAAATTGGAACTTATCTAATGGTTTTGCATCCTTTATTTGAGTAGGTTCAGCAAATCCTTGTAATATTTCCATAGAGTTTGGATTTATTTGCTCTAAGAAGTGCTTTCCTTCATTTTCTGGAGCATCATCAAGTATTAATGGCTCATATAATCTAAATTCACAAGGAATAGCAGTATTTGCTTCTACCCAGTGTATAGTAGATTTTACTTTACGTCCTGTAAATCCTGAACCACTCTTAGTTTCTGGGTCGTAAGTACAATGTACTTCAACTACATTTCCGTTTTCATCTTTTATAACATCAGTACACTTAACAAAGTAAGCTCCCTTTAAACGAACTTCATTTCCTGGGAATAATCTGAAGTATTTCTTAACAGGTTCTTCCATAAAGTCTTCTTGTTCGATATATAATTCTCTACCAAATGGTACTAATCTAGTTCCTTTAGTTTCGTCTTTTGCATTATTTTCAAGCTCAATCATTTCTGTTTGACCTTCAGGGTAGTTAGTTATAACTAACTTAAGTGGATTTAAAATACCCATAGCAAGAGGAGCTTTAGTTTGTAAGTCTTCTCTTACGAAGAAATCAAGCATTTGACTATCAACTTTTGAATCAGCTTTAGATACACCAATTTCTGAACAGAATTTACGTATAGCATCAGCAGTATATCCTCTACGTCTAAATCCTGATATAGTAGGCATACGAGGGTCATCCCATCCATCAGTAACACCTTCATCAACAAGTTGCTTTAATTTTCTCTTACTCATAACAGTGTTTGTAAGGTTAAGTCTAGCAAACTCTATTTGTCTTGGA
>NZ_CATXCO010000130.1:0-6734 GCF_958366745.1 uncultured Romboutsia sp. | reverse complement strand
GTTGATACAGATGAAGGAAAGTCTTATAGCAGATGACTTGTTTAGGCGTGCATTTATAGTAGCTTTACTTATAGGAGTACTGTGCAGAGGATTAGTATTACGGGTGACTGATAAACAGTATCCATCTAGACCTCAAGACTACTTAGAGCAGATAATAATATCTGGATTATCAGCATCTCTTGGTGCAATAGCATTTCCTGCTCTTATAGATAAAGAATTTTCAGCATTAACATTTTTTGCTGTAGCAATACAACAATTTCAAGGTTTATCGCAAGAAGAAAGGATTACAATAGAAAATATAGATAATGGAGAGGTGGTGCCTAAAGGAGCAGCATATATAGAAGAAATATCATCTACATATGAAAGTAGAAGTTATATAAGTCTATTTTCATCATTAGTTGCTTCAGTGGTATATATATATTGCGCTAGAGCTTATAAGTTTGGCTTTTTACCATGTACCATTTTAGCTGCAATAGGTGGAGTTATAGTAGGATTTATTTTTAAAAGATATTTAAGAAGAAGTAGTATAGGAGATATAGCTGATGTAGTAGAGGCTAAGATTAATTTCGATGGTCCAATACTTAAAGTTAATGATGTATTTATAGAAAATATAGGTTTAGAGGATACTAGAAGTAAATATTTAAAAGAAGGTATTGCAATAGAGATTATACCTAAAAATATGAAGGCTTATGGGGTTGTTAGTGACTTGGGACAGAGACAAGCAGTGCTTCATAACTTATTTATTCACTTTGGGATAAATAAGGATATAGATGAAAAGGATTTATTAGCTACAACGAAAATAAATTTAGATAAAAATACAGTAGTTATTCCATATTTACCTCTTGTTAAAGATATTGATGAATTAATAAAAGTAGTGAAAAGTACACCTATATTAGAAGTATCTAAGGGAAAACAAAGTGCCTATAGTGGTGAAAAATTATAAGAGGGGTGAGAAAATGGACAAGATATTTTTTATAGGAATTATTATTGGGATATTATCGAGACTTATAATGTTACATTTAGATCAAAAGCAATATCCAACTGAACCAAATATTTTGCTATCGCAATTAGTTTTAGCATTTGTTGCATCAGCTTTAGGCTCTCTATTAGTACCAGCGCTTATAGAGCGTTCATATACATCTATTACTTTCTTATCTTTAGCAGCACAACAATTTAGGCAAGTGAGAGATAATAGAAGGGATACCCTACAAAATTTAGAAGATGTACAATTGATACAAAGAGGAAATGCTTTTATAGAAGAAATAGCTAGAACATATGAAGTTAGAAGTTATACTTGTATAGTAACGTCATTTCTTACAGTAGGGATTTATTATATAATATCAAGCGAGTTTAAATTAGGAGATACTACGTCAATTATAATTAGCTCTATATGTGGATTAGTTTTAGCATTTATACTTAAAAAATTACTTACAAGACAGAGTATTGGTGATATAGCAGATGTAGTGCCTTCTAAAATTAGTTTTGTAGATGAATGCATTATGCAAATAGGAGAATTAAAAGGTATAACTAATATAGGGTTAGAGGTAGATAGAGAAAAATATTTATCTCAGGGGTTAGGAATAGAAATAATACCAAAGGATAAAAGTTATGCTAATGTAGGAACTATATATGATCCAGGTCAACGTCAAGCTATTATATATAATATATACTCTAGAATAGGAATTTTAAGAGAAGAAGATGAACCTGCTTTTTATCCGTTACCGAGAATGAATCTGAATAATGGAAGTCTTATGATAGCTGTTGTTCCAGTAGATAAAGATATAAATAAATTGATAGATGCAGTTAAATCATGTCCTATTTTATCTAGTGCAAAGGGTAAAAATGTATCATTAAAAAATTATAAAATATACAAGAAGGGAAGTGTATAGGTATGGGAATGAATATAGGTATAACTGATTATACTCTGGGTATAATTACAACTGACAAAAATATGAAACCAGTTGGAGGGTGTCCTATAATTTATGCAAATGATAATAAAGATTTGCAAAATAAAGCTATGCTAATGGCAAAAAGTGTTGGTGGAATGGTTCACGCTATTACTAAGGAAACTTTAATTATAGTTAAGCATTAAAAGGTACCATATGGTACCTTTTATAATCTGACAAATATTGACTTGATTTAATAAAACATGTTATTATAATATGATGTTTAAAGAAACGGATATAATGCTTATAACTTATTTAAGTTATGAAAATTAAATTAATATAAAAAGAAAAGTGGTGATTATATATGGAAGTAAATGTAAAAAATACAAATAATGTAATAAGTAAAGTATATAAAGATAGTATCGCAGATGAGTTAGGAATAGAGGTTGGTGATTTACTTATTTCTATAAATGGGGAACCTATACATGATATAATAGAATATAGATTCTTATTAAGTGATGAATACTTAGAAGTAGAAATACAAAAGCAAAATAGAGAAGTGTACATATATGAGATTGAAAAGGATTATGATGATGATTTAGGTATTGAATTTACTAATCCAATAATAGATAAAGCTAAAAGTTGTAGAAATAAATGTGTATTTTGCTTTATAGATCAATTGCCTAAAGGAATGAGAGAAACTCTTTATTTTAAAGATGACGACTCAAGACTTTCATTTTTACAAGGGAACTTTGTAACTCTTACTAATATGAGCGAAGAGGATATAAATAATATAATAAAATACAGAATAAGTCCTATAAATATATCAGTTCATACAACAAATCCTGAACTTAGAAAAACTATGATAAAGAATAAATTTGCAGGTAACTTATATAGTATAATGGAAAGATTAGCAGAAGCACAAATTCAAATGAATTGTCAGATTGTTTTATGTCCTGGATACAATGATAAGGAAGAATTAGAAAGAACGGTATCAGATTTAACTAAATTATATCCTTATGTAAATAGTGCAGCAGCTGTTCCTGTGGGAATAACTAAGCATAGAGAACACTTACCAAATCTAGAGATATTTAATGAAAAAACAGCAGGAGAAACTATTGACCAAGTAGACAAGCTACAGAAAAAATATCTTAAAGAATTAGGAACTAGATTCATATTTTTATCAGATGAGTTTTATATAATGGCAAATAGAAAGCTATTAGACTATGATGAATATGAAGGATTTATACAATTTGAAAATGGAGTAGGTATGATAAGTAAATTTGAAAGAGAAATAAAAGACTACTTAGAAAACTTATCAGAAGACCATAAATCTAAAATAAAGAAAGTATCTATTGCTACAGGGCATTCAGCATATGAATTTATGTGTGAAATGGCAAAATGTATAATGGAAAAATGCCCTAATGTGCAGATAGATGTTTATAAAATAATAAATAATTTCTTTGGAGATACAATAACTGTTTCAGGTCTTGTAACAGCAACAGATATAATAGATCAACTAAAGGATAAAAATTTAGGTGAGACTTTATATATACCAAGAAGTATGCTAAAAGCTGATGAAGAAATATTTTTAGATAATATAACTTTAGAAAATTTAAGCGACATCATGGGACTTGAAGTTGTACCTTGTTTAAATGAAGGTAAAGACTTTATAGATAAAATTTTGAAATAAGAAAGGAGATTATTATGAGTGATAATAGACCAGTAGTTGCGGTAGTAGGAAGACCGAATGTTGGAAAATCAACATTATTTAATAAATTAGCAGGAAAAAGAATATCTATAGTAGAAGATACTCCTGGAGTAACTAGAGATAGAATATTTACAGAGGTAGAGTGGTTAAATCATTACTTTACATTAATAGATACAGGAGGTATAGAGCCAGATAATGGAGATATAATATTATCACATATGAGAAATCAAGCTATGCTTGCTATGGATATGGCTCATATAATACTTTTCGTGGTTGATGGAAAATCAGGATTAACAGCAGCAGATAGAGAGGTTGCTCAAATTCTTAGAAAGACTAAAAAACCAGTTATACTTGTAGTAAATAAAATAGATAGTCAAAGTCAATTTGACAATGTATATGATTTTTATGAATTAGGACTTGGAGTTCCATTTGCAATATCAAGTGCTAATAGTATGGGGCTTGGAGACCTATTAGATGAAGTTGTTCAAAATTTCCCAGAAGGATTAAATACTGAGTATGACGAAGATATAATAAGAGTTGCTATAACAGGTAAGCCTAATGCTGGTAAAAGTTCTATACTTAACAATATATTAGGTGAAGAGAGAGTTATAGTAAGTCCTATTGCAGGGACAACAAGAGATGCTGTAGATACTTATGTAGAAAAAAATGGACAAAAGTTCCTTCTTATAGATACAGCAGGTCTTAGAAGAAAGAGTAAAATATATGAAACAGTAGAAAAATACAGTGTAATAAGATCTATGGCTGCAGTAGATAGAGCAGATGTAGTATTAATAGTAATAGATGCCAAAGAAGGAATCACAGAACAAGATACAAAGGTTGCAGGAATAGCTCATGATGAAGGTAAAGCTTGTGTATTTGTAATAAACAAGTGGGACTTAATAGAAAAAGACAACAAAACTTTAGGAAATTATACTAAAGAAGTTAAAGAAAAATTCCCATTCATGATGTATGCACCAGTAATATTTGTTTCAGCAAAAACTAATCAAAGAATGAATAAAATATTAGAAACAGTTGAATATGTAGCAAGTGAACATGCTAAGAGAGTATCGACTTCTGCATTAAATGATGTAATAGGTGAAGCGGTAATGTTAAACCAACCACCATCAGATAAAGGTAAGAGACTAAAGATTTACTATGGATCACAAACTGGAGTTAAACCACCTAAGTTTACTTTATTTATAAATGATAAGAACTTAACTCACTTCTCATATCAAAGATATCTTGAAAATAAAATAAGAGAAAACTTTGGATTTGAGGGTACACCAGTACAATTTGAATATAGAGAAAAAAATAAAAAATAAATTTAACTAAGGGGGAATAAATATGCTTAGTTATATATTGATTGTCATAATTGCTTATCTTTTAGGTAATATATCTACTTCATATATAATAGCTAAAAAAATGATGGGTGTAGATATAAGAACTCAGGGATCTGGAAATGCGGGATCTACAAATGTACTTAGAACTTTAGGTAAAAAAGCTGGTGCAATGACTTTTATAGGTGACTTATTAAAAGGTGTTATAGCAGTTCTTATAGGAAAGTTAATAGCTACAATATCAGGGGTCGATATAGCTACAGCAGGATATTTAGCTGTAGTGGGTGTTGTATGTGGACATAACTGGCCAGCATTTTTAGGATTTAGAGGTGGCAAAGGTGTAGCAACTTCTTTAGGTTCTATGATAGCTATAAATCCTGTTTTAGCATTATCTTGTTTTGGAATATTTTTAGTTATAGTAGCAATTACTAAATATGTATCTTTAGGAGCTATAATTGGTATATCTATGTCTCCTATAATGATGGTATTTACTAAAAATAGTAAAGGGTTAATAGCTACATTATTCTTAACTGTATCAGTAATATATACTCATAGAGAGAATATAAAAAGATTACTAAGTGGAACAGAAAGAAAATTAGGTGAAAAAAAATAATTTTAAATACTGTTAGGTGGTGTTTAATATGGAAAAAGTATGTGTATTAGGAACTGGAAGTTGGGGAAGCGCATTAGGATTAACTTTGGCTAAAAAAGGCTATGAAGTTAGCATGTGGACGCTTAACGAAGAACAGGCTAAGAGAATAAATAAAACTAGAGAAAATATAGATTATTTACCAGGTGTATTATTTCCAAATAATATGACTGTTACAATTTCTTTAGAAGAAGCTGTATTAAATAGTATAATTATAGTTTTAGCAGTTCCATCACAAGCTATAAGAAGTGTATGTAATCAAATAAAGCCATTTATAAAAGATGAACAGATAATAGTTGATGTAGCAAAAGGTTTAGAAAAAGGTACGGGTCTTAGATTATCAGAAGTCGTAGAAGAAGAACTTCCGAATAATCCATATGTAACTTTATCAGGACCATCTCATGCAGAAGAAGTTGCGAGAGATATACCTACTACAGTAGTTGTAGCATCTACTAATTTAGAAGTAGCTCAAAAAGTTCAAGAGATATTTATGGGACCTAAGTTTAGGGTTTATACAAATCCAGATATAGTTGGTGTAGAACTTGGAGGAGCATTAAAAAATATAATAGCTTTTGGAGCAGGTATATGTGATGGATTAGGTCTTGGAGACAATTCAAAAGCAGCTCTTATGACTCGTGGAATTAGAGAGATAAGTAGATTAGGGGTTGCTATGGGAGCAGATGCTTCTACTTTTTCTGGGCTATCAGGAATAGGTGACTTAATTGTAACTTGTACTAGTATGCATAGTAGAAATAGAAGAGCAGGGATTTTAATAGGACAAGGAAAGAGCTTAGAAGAAACTTTAGAAGAGGTGAAAATGGTAGTAGAAGGAATAACTGCTACAGAAGTAGCTTATGAGGTTTCTAAAAAATTAAATGTAGATATGCCTATAACAAGTGCAATATACTCTATACTACATAGTAATTTAAACCCTAATGAAGTGGTAATAGACTTAATGATGAGAAATAAAACTCATGAAATGGAAGAAATAGTAAGTGAAAAGCTAGGATTTTAATCCTAGCTTTTTTACGCTTAAGAATATTATAATGCTTAAAAAAATGTTGATAACTTCTGAATGTAAGTAATATCAATAAATTGGTTTTGAGCGTAAAAAAGATTTTGAGTAACGGACGAAGTCGTTGGCGACATGA
>NZ_CATXCO010000129.1:0-6770 GCF_958366745.1 uncultured Romboutsia sp. | reverse complement strand
CCAATGATAAGTTTAAATTTTTGATTATATATAAGTTTTAATTAAAATACTTCATTAATTAAAACTACTAAGTTGTATTTTCTAAAAGTACCATAGATAATACAACGCATTTTATAATGTAGAATTATTATTAGAACATATATATTATAAACCAATTAATAGAAAGAAATTAAATATATCGCACAAGAGATATAGCTATTTTTATTTCAAATTTATCGCATAACTATATAATATAGCATTTTACAAAATAAATAAAAATACAAACGTAGACTAAAAATAATTGTGCTATACTTATTAGTAAGTAGTTATTAGACTCAAAACAAGAATTAAATGGGGGTATCATATGAACAATCAAGGGGAAAAACAACAAAATTCAAAAGACAAGAAATGGGAGATGAACCAATAAAACTATTTATCAATAGTCAAGGTGGTCATGTAGAAGCAGGAGATACTATACATGATATGATTAAATTTATAAAACCTCGTGTTATTATAATAGGTACTGGATGGGTTGCAAGTGCAGGAATAACTATATATCTTGCTGCTGATAAAGAAGATAGATATTCATTGCCAAATACTAGATACATGATACATCAACCATTAGGTGGATGCCAAGGTCAAGCGACAGATATAAATATAGAGGCAAAAGAAATAGTAAGAGTTCGTAAAAGAATTAATAATATAATAAGTAATGCTACAGGTCAGCCACTAGAGAAGGTTGAAAAAGATACAGATAGAAACTATTGGTTAAATGCAGAAGAAGCAGTTGATTATGGTATAGTAAACAAAATTATAACAAGCTATGATGAATTACCTAATTTATAATATCAATGTAGTATGGAAAAATACTTTAAATAAAGATTATAGTTAAAATTTATATAAATAAGATAAAGCCTTGCAATCATTTAGTTTTTAATGATTTAAGGCTTTTTATTATAAAATTATTTAATACATTAAAGTAAAATTAATAACTATGTAACAATTTTTAGTTAGGTTGTATTTTATGTTAATATATAGTCTTTTTACAAGTGGATAAAAATAATTTCATAAAGTTTATGTATTAATTATTATGGTATAATACTAAAAGCGAAAAAATAAAACAACTAAGGAGAATTTATGGACAAAAATAAAATGAAAAAGATATTGTTTATAAACTTTATAACAATGGCAACATTTAATATGGCACATCCAGTAACACCATCGCTTATAAATGCACTAAGTATGCCAACATATATGTTTGGTGTATTATATTCAACAATGTCAATAGCTCACTTTGTAATGTCTCCTATATGGGGTTCAATGTCTGACCAAAAAGGGAGAAAAAGATTTTTAGTTATAGGTGTAATTGGTTATGGTCTTAGCCAACTAGGGTTTGGATTTATAGAAAGTACACCTTTAATACTTTTATTTAGAATAGCAGGTGGTGCTATGTCAGTAGCATTTATAACTACATGTATAGCGTATGTAAGTGACATATCTTCAAAAGAAGAAAGAACAAAGTATATGTCATATCATACAGCTACAACATCTATAGCTAGTTCTGCAGGAGCTTTAATAGGTGGATTTTGTGGCGGATATGGATATAAAGTTGCATTTTTAACTCAGTTTATATTATGTTTAGTAGTTGCAGGGATTATATACTTTATAGTAGATGAAACTGTAGAGAAAAAACAAGGTAAGATAGAAGTTTATACAAAGCATCTTAGAAAAGGAAATAAAACTACTAAATTAAATCCGATACTAAGTACAATGATGATAGTTATGACTTTAGTAACTATAGCAACAACTTCATATAATTCTACAATAAATTATTACTTAGAGTCAGTTCTTAATATGCCAACAATGGTAAATGGTATAGTTATGGCTGTTGCAGGGTTTATAGCATTAATAATGAATTTATGGATAAACCCTTATTTAAGTAAAAAGTTTAATGAAAAATATACATTAGTAGTTGCTTGTGTAGTATCAGGTGTAAGTATGTTAGTAGCTTCATTATTTAATAACATAATGCTTAGCTTTATGTTTATAATGATATTTGTTGGAAGTAGTGCTTTAGTTACTCCAATACAACAAAGTATAGTATCAAAACTTGCTAAGGATAATTATGGAGAAATAATGGGAATACAAGGGTCTTACAAGGCTATCGGTATGATTGTAGGATCTTTAGCTTCTGGATTTATATTTGATATAGGAAATAAATTACCATTTATATTAAGTGGAATATGTTGCTTAATAGTATGTATCTTGGTATCTAGAATTTCTTTAAAGGAAAAAGCTGAAACGATTAGTGTATAAGTGAAAGGGACTGCCTCAAAATAGAGGTCAGTCTCTTTTATTTTAACCATAAGTATAAATTCACGACGTAAGGGTTAATTATAATAACTTAGATGTACCTATATAGTAAATATAATGACTATTTTGTAACATTTTTGAAGCAAATACCATGTATAATAGAATTATAGCAAACATCATAGGAGGAAGGCAGAATATGAAAATTAAAACCTTTATAATCAGCGCTATAACCCTATTTATATCACTGTACTTAATAATTGGATATCACTCTTTAAAACATATAGATAAAAATAGAATAGATGTAAGTAAGTATATAACACTTGTTGATGAAGTAAGTGAAAATAAAGTACAGGTAAATTGGAAATATGTAGTTTCAATTATAGCAGTGGAAAATAAAAATAAAATAAAGAATATATCAGATGATAAAATAAAGAATACAGCTAATTTATTTATAGAAAAATCAGATAATGGTTATAAGTTAAATAGTTTAGATAATGTATTAAATAAATTAAATTTTACTGACAAAGAAAAAGAAAGAGTAAATGATTATATAGACCAATTAAAATACTTTGGATTAACCCCTTATAGATTAAAAGAAGATAGTAAATACACTAAATTTATAGAAGAAATAAAAGATGAAGCCATTAAAAATTATAAAGAATATAAAATATTACCATCAATAACAATAGCTCAAGCAATTTTAGAATCGAGCTGGGGAGAATCAGATTTAGCTCAAATATATAATAATCTATTTGGAATTAAAGCAGATTCAAGTTGGAAAGGTGAGTATGTTACATTAGAAACATTTGAGTTTTATGATACAAAAATAGAAGATAAATTTAGAGTATATAGTAATAAAAATCAATCTATAAAAGACCATGCAAAATTTTTAGTAGATAATCAAAGATATAAAAAATATGGGGTATTTGAAGCAAAGACATATATAGAACAAGCATATGCTTTACAAAATGCAGGTTATAGTACAGCAGAAGATAACAGTGGACAAAAACGATATGCAAAAGATTTAATAGAGCTAATACGCCAATACAATCTTCAATTAATTGATAGTGAAATAAAGATAAGTGATTAATATATAATGACTTAATAAAATATTAATACATATAAAGTTATAACATTTATTAAATCATTGTTTAATAAATGTTATAACTGGTATTTATAATATTAAATAAGTTAATATTAAGCGTAGCTGAAGGAGAAAGTAAGGATGAGATATTTTATTGTTCAAGGCAAGATAAAAAATCAAGATAAAATGAACGATAGTATAATGAAAGAACATATGGCTTATTCTCAAAAAGCAATGGATAATGGGTTAATATTAATGTCTGGACTTAAATCTGATATAAGTGGTGGAGTATTTATTATGAAAGCAGAGTCTATTGAAAAAGTAGAAATCTACCTATCTAATGAACCACTTAAAGTTAATGATATACAAGACTATAGTATATTAGAGTTTTTACCACACTATTTTAACCAATCACCAAATGAATGGTTTAACAAATAATTTAAAAGAGTGATTTATATTTCTAAAATTAATTATTTTTATATTAATCTATTATGTACAAAAGAGGCTATATCAAAATGGATAAGCCTCTTTTTTGTGAAAAAATATATTTAAAAAGAGTTGCAATGTTGTAACAAAAGTTGTAATATATGAGTATAAATAATATATGAACAATTATTCATATATATAAATATTCATATATTTATATAGGAGGAACTTATGAAAGATATAGAAGTATGTTGCAGTAATGAATTACATGAAGAGATAGTTGATTCTGTAAGAGCTAAAATGCCAGATACAGAAATGTTATATGAATTAGCGGAACTATTTAAAGTATTTGGAGACACAACAAGAGTAAGAATATTATACGCACTATCAGCACAAGAGATGTGTGTATGTGATATAGCAGATCTATTAGATATGACTCATTCGTCAATATCACATCAGCTTAGAGTTTTAAAACAAGCTAGATTAGTAAAATTTAGAAAAGAAGGAAAAATTGTATTTTACTCTCTAGATGATTGCCATATAAGTCAAATATTTAGTTGTGGGCTTGAACATATAGAAGAAAGATATAAAAGATAGGAGATGAGTTTGTGGGAGCGTGTAGTATAAGTAAAAAAGAGATAATACTAGGAGGCTTAGACTGTGCTCATTGTGCAGAAGTAATTAATGACAAGGTATCTAAATTAGAAGAAATAGAATATTGTAACTTAAACTTCATAAATAAAAAACTGACTATAGAAATAGCTTGTGATTTAGAAATAGATAAAGATGATGTTGTATCAGAAGTTATAGATATAATAAATGATACAGAACCAGGACTTGATATAAAAGTATTGGGAAATGAAAACACAAATAATAAAAAAGTTGAAATCACATTAGGTGGGTTAAATTGTGCTCATTGTTCAGAAGAAATAGGAAATAAAGTATCGAAATTAGACAATGTAGTACAGTCTAACTTAAATTTTATAAGTAAAAAGCTTACCGTTGAAGTAGCTAAAAACGTAGATGAAAAATTAGTTATAGAAGAAATTATAGATATAATAAATGATACAGAACCAGGACTTGATATAAAAGTTAATTTTTTAGATACAAAGAAAGAAAACAAAGTAGAAGCTATTGAAGAAGTTGAACCTTCAAACAAACGTGATTTAATAAAATTAATTATAGGTAGTATAATGTATATCTTTGGAATTTTCCAAACTGCAACTGGATTTGAAAGTAAGTTTGTTAATATACTATTTTTAATAGTTTATTTAATAGTAGGTTATGATGTATTATTAAAAGCCTTAAAAAATGCATCAAAAGGTAGAGTATTTGATGAAAACTTCTTAATGTCTATAGCAACAGTAGGAGCTGTTATAATAGGAGAAGTACCAGAAGCAGTAGGAGTTATGCTTTTTTATAAAATAGGTGAATATTTACAAAGTATAGCAGTAGGAAAATCTAGAAAATCAATAACTTCACTTATGCAAATAAGACCAGATTCTGCTAACTTAAAAGTTGGATCAGAAATAAAAGTAGTTTCTCCAGAAGAAGTAAGTATTGGAGATATAATAGTTGTAAAGCCAGGTGAAAAAATACCTTTAGATGGAGTAGTAGTAGATGGTTTTTCAATGGTTGATACATCAGCACTTACAGGAGAATCAGTTCTTAGAGAAATAGGTGTAGGAGAGTCTGCATTATCAGGATTTATAAATAAAAATGCACTATTAACAATTGAAGTAACTAAAGAATTTGGAGAATCAACAGTTTCAAAAATACTTGATTTAGTTGAAAATGCAAGTAGCAAAAAATCTAAAACAGAAAACTTTATAAGTAAGTTTGCAAAATACTATACACCATTTGTATTATTTTCTGCTATGGCAATAGCATTTATACCACCACTAGTAGTACCTAATGCTGAATTTTTAGATTGGTTTTATAGAGGACTAGTATTTTTAGTTGTTTCTTGTCCTTGTGCTTTAGTTTTATCAATACCATTATCATTCTTTAGTGGAATTGGTAACTCATCTAAACATGGGATATTAATAAAGGGAAGTAACTATTTAGAAGCACTTAAAAATGTAGATACAGTAGTATTTGATAAAACTGGTACACTTACAAAAGGTGTATTTAAAGTAACAAAAGTATCGCCTGTTGGAATAAGTGAAAAAGAGTTAATAGAATATGCTGCATATGCAGAAGTAAATTCAAACCATCCAATAGCAAAATCTATAGTAAATTACTATAAAGAAAGTATAGACTTAGAAAAAATAACATACTTTGAAGAAATAGCAGCACATGGTATAAAAGTAAAATATAATGATTTACACATATTAGCTGGTAATGATAAGTTAATGAGCAGTGAAAATATATTATATTTCAAAACTGATGATATAGGAACAGTAGTTTATATAGCAGTTAATGGAGCTTATAGAGGATATATAGTAATATCTGATGAAATAAAAGAAGATAGTAGAGAAGCTATAAGAAACTTAAAACTAAGTGGCGTTAAAGAAGTTGTAATGTTAACAGGAGACAATGAAAATGTAGCAAATAAAATTGCTAAGGAGCTAGGAATAGATAAAGTTTATTCAAACTTATTACCTAATGAAAAAGTTGATAGATTAGAAGAAATATTTAAAAATAAATTATCAAAAGAAAAAGTTGCATTTGTTGGAGATGGTATAAATGATGCTCCAGTACTTGCAAGAGCTGATGTTGGTATAGCAATGGGAGCATTAGGGTCAGATGCAGCAATAGAGGCAGCCGATGTAGTTTTAATGACTGATGAGCCAAGTAAAATTGCTAAAGCAATAGAAATAGCAAGAAAGACAAATAAAATAGTATGGCAAAATATTGTATTTGTATTAGGGGTTAAGGCCATAGTATTAATACTAAGTGCAGGTGGAGTAGCTACTATGTGGGAAGCAATATTTGCAGATGTAGGAGTTGCTTTAATAGCAGTATT
>NZ_CATXCO010000128.1:0-6820 GCF_958366745.1 uncultured Romboutsia sp. | reverse complement strand
AGTACATTCCATCTTTTAGGGTATGATCATGATACAGAAGAAAATACAAAACAGATGAGAGAAAAGGAAGAATATATATTAAATAAGCTAAACATAACGAGGGAGTAGGCTTTATGAAAAAAACTAAAACTCGTCAAGGTATAATTAAAGCTTTTAATGCAGCTATAGAAGGTATAATATATACTTTTAAATTTGAAAGAAATATGAAAATACATTATTTTTTAGCTGTAGTGGTATTAACAGCAAGTTTATTTTTAGGTTTGAAAAGATTAGAAATGATACTATTGGTATTTGCAATAAGTTTAGTTGTAATAGCAGAGATGTTTAATACAGCTATAGAAAAAACTATAGATATGATAACTGATGAGTATCATGTATTAGCTAAAATTGCTAAAGATGTAGCTGCAGGAGGGGTTTTAATAGCAGCTTTAAACTCTGCTGTAGTAGGATATTTATTATTTTATAATAAGTTAACAGAGTTATCTGATTCAGTGCTAAATACTATAAGACAATCACAAATACATTTGACATTAATTTGTATTGTTTTAGTATTAATAGCTGTTGTAGTTGTAAAAGCTATGACATCAACAGGAACACCTTTAAGGGGTGGGATGCCAAGTGGTCATACTGCGCTTGCATTTGCTACAGCAACAGCTATAACTTTTTTAGGAGAAAAAGTAGTAGCTTCAACTTTAGCATATTTAATGGCAGTATTAGTTGCACAAAGTAGGATAGAGGGGAATATACATACCTTCTGGGAAACTGTTGCAGGTGGATTATTAGGTACACTAATAACTATATTAGTATTCCAAATTCAACTATTAGTGTAACGCTTAGACTAATACCTAAAATAAATATTTTATTCTTAATACTTTAATGAGATAAAAAAGAAGCCTTCACGACTTCTTTTTTTATGTTATAATGTAAGATACTAAATAAAATAATAAATTATATTAATATAAGAATATTTATTATGATTTTTTTATAATATAGGTTTATAGATATAAAATAAATTAATTTATTGAGACAGGAGAAATGCAACATGTTTAAATCAGGATTTGTTAGTATAGTAGGAAGACCAAACGTTGGAAAATCTACTTTAATGAATAATGTAGTTGGAGAAAAAATAGCAATAATGAGTGATAAACCTCAGACTACAAGAAATACAATACAAGCAGTATACACAGATGAAGAAGCACAAGTAGTGTTCTTAGATACACCTGGAATACATAAGCCTAAAAATAAATTAGGTGAATTTATGGTTAAGTCTGCGACAGATGCATTTAAAAACGTAGATTTAGTATTATTCGTTGTAGATGAATCTAAAAAAATAGGACCTGGAGATAGAAAAATAATAGATGACTTAAAGAATATAAAAACTCCAGTTGTTTTAGTTTTAAATAAAATTGATCAATTAAATGAGGAAGAGTTATTTGATTTAATGAAAATGTATAATGCTGAAGGTGTATTTGAACAAATAGTGCCAATATCAGCATTAAAAGGAAGAAATATAAATGAGCTTTTGAAAGTTATAAAATCACATTTAGAAGAAGGACCTCAGTACTTCCCTGATTATATGATAACTGATCAACCAGAAAGAGTATTAGTGTCAGAACTTATAAGAGAAAAAGTGCTACATTATATACATGATGAAGTACCTCATGGAGTTGCAGTTGAAATAGAAAGAATGAAATCAAGAAAAGATAAAGAAATAGTTGATATATCAGCTGTAATATATTGTGAAAGAGACTCACACAAGGGTATAATAATAGGGAAAAATGGTAGAAAATTAAAAGGTATAGGAAAGTCAGCAAGAGCTGATATAGAATTACTTTTAGGATCTCAAGCAAATCTTCAATTATGGGTAAAAGTAAAAGAAAATTGGAGAAACTTACAAAATTATGTAAGTAATTTTGGATATACTGAAAAATAAAGGTGAATTATATGGATAGGAAACAGGATGCTTCCAAAGATTTATTAAATAAAGTAACAATATTAATTGAAAATAACAAAATACTAGAACTTAGAGAGTTACTTGAAGAATATCATATAATAGATATATTCGAGATAATGGAAAATCTAGAAGAAAATGAAAAAATAAAACTATTTGAAGTACTTCCTTTAGATATGGCTGCTTCTATATTAGAAGAAAGTGATGTTGAGTTTTTTAGTAATATATTATCAAAACTAGATACAGAAAATAAAAAGAATATATTAGAATTAATGTCTCTTGATGATATGGCAGATATATTAAGTCAGTTAGAAGAAGATGAGCGAGAAAACATAATGGAACTTTTAAGTGAAAAAGATGCCGATGATGTAAAAGAACTATTAATATATGAAGAAGAATCAACTGGCGGAATAATGACGACTGGATATATACAAATTAATGAATATATGACAGCTAAAGAGGCAATATCTCATATGAGAGAATATGCAGAAGATGCAGAAACTATATACTATGTATATGTAGTTGACAATGAAGAACGATTAGTAGGAGTTTTATCGCTAAGAGAATTAATACTTGCTAGAGATAGTAGTATAGTAAAAGATTTAATGAGTGAGAATATAATATCTGTCTTTGTAGATGAAGATAGAGAGGAAGCAGTTAGACTAGTTTCAAAATATAATTTAATAGCAATACCTGTTATAGATAGAGAACACAGATTAAAAGGTATAATTACAGTAGATGATATAATAGATGTAATGGAAGAAGAAGCAACTGAAGATATGTATAAGTTTGCAGGAACATCGGAACACGAAATAGATATAGCACAAAATGTAAATAAAACGGCAACAGAGCAAATATTTTCATCTGTAAGGGCGAGAATACCATGGCTAATAATTACTTTATTAGCAGGTCTTTTATCAAGTGCAATACTTTCAAACTTAGACTTTATAATGAATCCTAAATATGCATCTTTAGTATTTTTTATACCTGTGGTTTTAGGTATGGGAGGAAATATAGGAACTCAATCATCAGCTCTTGCTGTAATGAGTTTATCTAATAAAGACCTAGAATTTAATAATGTTATAAGAGAAGCTGTAGTAGGAATTATTACAGGTATAATATGTAGCTTAATAGTTAGTATAATAGTATTTATATTATAAATATAGTATTAGTTGTGACTGTATCGTTATTTATAAATATGATTGTTGGAGCTATGATAGGTGGATTTATGCCTATATTATTTAAAAAATTAGATGCAGACCCATCAATTATATCAGCCCCAGTTATAGCTACAGTGCTTGATATAACAGGAATAACAATATACTTAGTAACAACAACTATAATATTGTCAAAAATTGTTTAATAACTTAATGTATTATTTACCCTCTTCTTACTAAGAATATAATTATAACCGTGAGAAGGGGGTTTTTTAAAAATGAACAATTTATGTTGGGAAGTTTTTAAAAAGACGGGTAGTATAGAAGCATATCTATATTTAAGTGACTGTAAAAACTTGCATGAAGAAACTGATGAGTTAAGGGAGATAGATAACACCGATGATAATACTGAACACCCAGGGGATAGTACTTAAAGCAGTAAGGTACAAAGAAAATGATGTTATATTAACTTTATTTACGCGTAAATTAGGAAAAGTATCTGCAATAGCTAAGGGAGCAAAACGAAATAAAAGTTCATTGCTTTCATCAGCGCAACTTTTTTCTTATGCGAACTATACATTAAAAAGAAAAGGAAATATGTATACAGTAAATCAAAGTGACACAATAAAAAGTTTTTATGATATTTCATATGATATAGAGGCATTTTCATATGCTACCTATATTACTAAACTTGTAGAAGGTTCTACATGCGAGAATCAAACTAATAATAGATTATTTATACTACTTGCCCAGACTCTATACTTATATACACAAGAAAATACAGATAAAAAGTTTATAACAAGGGCCTTTGAATTAAAATTTCTAGACTATATAGGCTTTAGACCAGTTGTGAACAGATGTAGTAGCTGTGGAAGTAAGAGTATAAAGTCAGCAATTTTCAATATATATGAAGGTGGCTTGTTATGTGATTTATGTAGTGAAAATACTGAAGAAAATATAAAATTAGATGTAACAACTATAAAGCTAATGGAATATATATTAAATAATGATATATTGACATGTAGCAAGGCTAAAGTATCTAAGTATATAACTTATGAACTAGAAAAAGTTCTAAAGCAATATTTAAATGTTTATATTGATAATGTAAACTTTAAATCGTTATACTTCTTAAAAGATATAGAAAATATTAAGGGAGCTGATAAGGGTGAGTAACGAAATTACAATAGAAAAGATTGATGCAGTAATACAAAGAGTGCCTAGTGCAACATATGCAGAGGCTAAACAAGCACTTATAGATCATAATGGAGATGTTATAGAATCTATAATAGCACTAGAATCTAATAAAACTACAATAGAAAGTAATTTATCAAAGAAGACTAAACAAGCTAAAAAAGCAGTAGAGGATATGTTTTCTAAAGATAGTGAAGATTTTAAAGAAATGAAAGAACAAGCAAAAGAATTACTTAAAAGAAGTAGTGTAATAAGAGTTATAATTGATAGAAATAATAAAGTTATAATGAATATACCGTTAACAGTAGGTGTAGTAGGTGTAGCATTACTTCCTATCTATACATTAGTTGGATTATCTGCAGCAGTTATAGGAAAGTGTAGAATAAAAATACAAAATGAAGATGATGGCAGTATAGTTGATTTAGGTGAACTAAATGAAGAAAAACTTAATATGTTAAAGCAAATGCTAGTTAACACAGCCAAAGAAGTAAAAGATGTTGTAGTAGATAATAAAAAAGATGATAAAGATATAACTGACGAACTTATCAATGAAGATGATGAGAATTTAAATAAATAGGATCACCATTTACATTGACAAATATTGTTTAATTTGATATTCTAAAAGTTAGAAAATAGCTATTAAAGGCCTTTCGTGTAGACGAAAGGCTTTGTTATATTAAGCAATTTTATTAAAGGAGGTATTATTATGAATTTTCAAGATATGATACTTACATTGCAAAATTATTGGTCTAAACAAGGATGTATAATGATGCAACCTTACGATGTAGAAAAAGGTGCGGGAACAATGAATCCTAACACTTTTTTAAGATCATTAGGGCCAGAACCTTGGAAGGTTTGCTATGTAGAACCATCTAGAAGACCGGCTGATGGTAGATATGGTGAAAATCCAAATAGATTATATCAACATCACCAATTCCAAGTTATATTAAAGCCATCTCCAGATAACATTCAAGAATTATATTTAGGAAGCTTAAAAGCTATCGGTATAGATCCAAATGAACATGATATAAGATTTGTTGAGGATAACTGGGAATCAACTACAGTTGGAGCTTGGGGACTTGGTTGGGAAGTATGGTTAGATGGTATGGAAATAACTCAATTTACATATTTCCAACAAGTTGGTGGTATAGAATGTGAACTTGAAACAGGAGAAATTACATATGGTCTAGAAAGATTAGCAATGTATATCCAAGAAGTTGACAGCGTTTATGATTTAAAATGGAATGATGAAATGACTTATGGAGATATATTTAAATCTGCTGAATACGAAAACTCTATGTATGCATTTGAAGAATGTGATGCAGATATGTTATTTAACTTATTTGATATATATGAAAAAGAAGGTCTTAAGTTAATGGAAAAAGGTCTAGTAATTCCAGCTTATGACTATGTACTAAAATGTTCTCATGCATTTAATACTTTAGATGCAAGAGGAGCTGTAGGGGTTAGCCAAAGGGCATCTTTCATAGGAAGAGTTAGAAATATGTCAAGAAATGTTGCTGCAGCATTTGTAAAGCAAAGGGAAGAAATGGGATTCCCACTTTTAAAGAGAGGTGATAAATAATGAATAACTACCTTTTATTTGAAGTTGGTGTTGAAGAATTACCATCAAGATTTGTAAGTAGTACCTTAGATCAAATAAAGAGCAACTTAACTAAGATGTTCAATGAAAATAGAATCGAATTTAGTGATATAAAAACATACGGAACTCCAAGAAGATTAACTTTTATAGTTGAAAATATAAGTGAAAGACAAAGTAACTTAGAAGAAGAAGTTAAAGGACCTTCAAAGAAAATAGCATTAGATGCTGATGGAAACTTTACAAAACCTGCACTTGGGTTTATGAAGAGTAAAGGTCTTAAAGAAGAAGATGTTGTTTTCAAAACTTTAGGAAAAGATGAATACATATTTGGAACAATAAGACAAGAAGGTAAAGAAACTAGTGAAGTATTAAAAACTATATTACCTGAAGCAGTAAAAAATGTAACTTTCCCTAAAGCTATGCGTTGGGGTGGAAGAAACATGAGATTTGCAAGACCTATAAGATGGATGGTTACTTTACTAAATGACAATGTACTTGAAATAGATTTAGAAGGAATAAAATCATCTAATATAACAAAAGGTCATAGATTCTTAGGACAAAGTGAATTTGAAGTAAATTCATTAGAAGATTACTTAACAAAGTTAGAAGAAAACTTTGTAATACTTGACCAAGATAAGAGAAAAGAAATGATAAGAAAGCAATGTATAGAAGTTGCTAAATCTTTAGGTGGAGAAGTTGAGTTTGACGAAGATTTATTAGAAGAAGTAACTTACTTAGTTGAATACCCAACAGCATTTTATGGAGAATTCAATGAAGATTATGTAAAACTTCCAAAAGAAGTTGTTACAACTCCAATGCAACAACACCAAAGATACTTCCCTGTTGTTAAAGATGGAAAATTACTTCCTAACTTTATAGCAGTTAGAAATGGTAATGATTATAGAATAGACAAAGTTA
>NZ_CATXCO010000127.1:0-6887 GCF_958366745.1 uncultured Romboutsia sp. | reverse complement strand
TTGTTAACTTATTTAATAATTTTCATACCTTTATTATTAAGTTCGTTTACTATAACTACTATAGAGAAGTCATTTGAACACAAAAATAGAGCTGAAATGTATTCAGCTCCTTCTATTTCGTCTATGTATTCAGGTATTATTCCATTTAGTTGCTTTTGCTTTAGATCTTTTATTCCAGCTTTATCTACTACAACTACGTATCCGCCTAAATCTTCTGCTGTTCTTTCTGTACCGTAGTTTTCATCTAGCATTTCTATGGTAGTTTCTATTGCAGACAGTACTTCTGTTGGTAGCTCCTTTATTAACTGCAAGTCTTGTTTTTTCCAAATACTTATTATCATTGTATTTTCCTCCTTGTTTTTGAACACAAAATAAGCTAGATGAAGTATTTTTACCTCATCTAGCTTTATCATAGTTATAATATATATTTGAAATTACTTTTTATTACATGTATTTTTAATATCTTCGTTTAAATCTTTCTCTTTATTAAGTTTATCCAATATTAAATATCCCCAAAAAGATACTATTCCTGATAAAAATATTACACTTAATGTAACTTCATTAATGTAACTCATATATGCATCGCTAACTCCTACACCTGATAACATTCCAGAAAAAATGTATCCGATAATAATCGTTACGATACTTCCAATTAAATATTTCATAATATATTTTATCCTTCCATTATCTGTAGCACATAAGTTGATTTGGTCCTATAGACTCAACTTTAGAAGAAAAACTTATCCCTGCACTTGCTGGAAATGAAACACTTGGACTTATAGATAGTGTTGAATGTTCATACTTAACTCCAACTCCAACTTGCTTTATATCTTCATTTTTTCTATGTAAATAAACTTTTCCTTGTCCCGATTTAGCATAAGTTAATCCGTTATTTCCTAAAACTTTAAATTTAAAAGATGCGCCTGTATTTCCTGCTCCATCTATAGATGCAGATATCTTTTTACTAGAGCTAACTCCTGAACTATTTAACGGTTGATATGATACATTTAGATAAGAATTATTATGGAAATACATTCTTTCACCGTTAGATACAGCCATTAAATCAGTTCCTCTAAAAAGTGGTGCTCCATTCCATTTAAATGAAAAATTTACTACAAGATTCGTAGCTTTATTAGTCTTGTCATAATAAAAACTATCTTTACTTCTAGTTACAGTACAAGTAGCACTTGCTCTTATCATTTGTTCTTCTGAACCATCAAAATTTCTAATTATATTTATTTGTTCATTATCATATCCTAATCCTGATAAAAATTCATTAGATAATTCATTTAACTCATCTATGTTTTCACTAAATGCTTCTTTGTATTCTCTTATTTGCTTTATATCTTGATCTGAGTATCCTATTTCTCTTAACTTAGATTCACTTTTTTTATTTAGCTCCTTTAATTTAAGATACTCATTTATTGTTTCTGTTTCCTCACTATCATTTAATATTTGTATATTTTTATTTTCTAAACCAGTATTATTCTACATCGCATTTACATTACTTAATACAGGTGTTGTAACTGCTACCCCCACTAAAGCTAATGCTATACTCTTACTTGCTCTTTTCTTAAAATTCATTTCAATCTCCTCCTTTGTAATTGGATGACATAGATATTCATCCTTAGACCCTATGTTTTTCCAAACCTCAATTTATCAAGGTTTGGTTTTTCAATTTCTTAATTTGATTATATTTGGAAAATTATGTAAATAAAAGTCTTTAATTATAATAATCTTTGTGATATTATTGTCATATATGAATTTTAATTAAAAATAGCTATACCAATCACTAATGGTACAGCTATTATCTTACTAACTTTTATTAATTTTTCTTACAAAAACCGCGCTCCGTTACTTGTGATACGGTTCATTATTATTGATTCTAAACATTTTATAAATTTGTACTAATTATAACCAATATTTATCTAGTTATCTTCCTTGCTAATGTAGCCGTCCATATTCCCATCATAGTTAATCCTAAAAACATCTCAACACCAGATAAAAAAATACTTATATTTACAGGCGTTATATCACCATAACCTACAGTTGTAAATGTTACAGTACTAAAATACAAACAACTCATAAAATCTGTTATCACATTTCTTTTCAAAAATCCATGTGAAAAAACATCTACATAATTTATAGTAACCCCTTCTATACTAAGTCCCGTAAACATGTATATAACAGCAAAGACAAATATTATTTCAAGTGATGTTATAAGTGCATATGTAGGTCTTTCTCCATAACCACATAATAGCCAAAATATTGTTGACTTTGTCTTATCTATTCCAGTAAGAGATTTATTCTCAACACACTTAGATAAGTAATAATACTCTGATGCATAATTTACTAAATTATTCTCCTCTAACTTTTTAGCTATACTCTTATATACTTTTGCAGCTTCCTCATAAGACTTTTTATATTTTTTATCTAGCTTAATTGTATCTATAAAAACATATTCATCTAATTTAGTTATATTTTTATCTTCAAATTTTAATTTTTCTATAGCTGAATTTACAATTTTTAAGCCCCTACAATCACAATCACTTATTTGATTATTAACTATAAGCATATTACTAAAAATAGCATTTTCTAAAGTAGATTCTATAAATTTTAAATCACTAATTCTACATTCTTTAAATACACTACTTTCCAAATTACAATTTTTAAATATACTTTTCATAAAAATGCATTCATCTGAAAATATATTTATATTATCAGATTTATAAAATCTACAATTTTCAAATAGTACATTTTCAAATATACATTTTGAAAATATATTTCCATTAAATATACAATCTTTAAATATTATATCTTTAAATTTACATCTCTTAAAATTGTTATATTCTAATTTTGCATAAGAAATTATATTTATATCCTTATTTATATGCCCTTTTATACTTTTATCTTCTATATGAGTAAATAATATTTTTCCTTTATCTTCTATATTATAATTGTCTTCTCTATCTAAAGTTGATTTTCCCTTTATATGATTTTCAGATTTTAAAAATCTATTATTATATAAATTTAGCTGTAAGTAATAATTTTTTTTATGATTATTAATTCTATTTTCCAATTCTATATTTATATTTTTCTTTATCTTCTCAACATTTTGAAGTTGCATTTTTTTCCCCTTCGCTTAAATATTCATATCTATAAAAATTTATATTCTCTAAAATAATAAAATTTCCTACTTTATAGAATACTTGTCTAATTTAATTAATATAACTATAATATATAAATTTATTTATACAATTTTTAAGGGGGATAAAATGGATAATAAAATTAATGAACTTAAGAAAAACTTACCTAAAGAAAGTTGCTCTTTTTGCACACAGCTTTCTTTAGATGGTCCAGATGAAAATCTTAAATACAATGTTAAATGCGTTATATTTGACAGTCTACCAAAATGTAATGATAATTGCGAATACTTTGAACCAGAATATAGTGGTATAAATAGTTATGATTTAGATGATTTGTATATTAAGTTTCTAGATTCTTGCTTGAGAGTTTCTTATTATGAATATAAAAAATCTATACATTGGAAATTGTTTAAAGATTATGCTTTAAATAAGTTAGGTAATAAATGTTGTAAATGTGGCAATGAAGAAAATTTAGATGTGATTCATATAAATAAAAATTTAGGAAGAGAAACATTAGATGACGTAGCTGTTATGTGCTTTAATTGTATTTATGACTTATAAAAACTTATATTGATCTTAGTTACTATATCTACTTTTTATTATACTAACTTTAATCTATTAAATTTATACATTAAAAAGTAATAAACTAAAATATAGTTTTATTACTTACATAATTTGCTAGGTATAAATATTTTAACTATTTGTTATAAAAATAATCTCTATGTAAATAATAAGTTATATATTATTTTATGGAGGTATACATATGACTTTAAATTGTTCTGCTTATAATTGTACTTATAATCAGTCTGGTACTTGTTACGCTGGAAAAATAACTATCTCTGGAACAAAGGCAACTAACTCATCAAATACACATTGTTCTACTTTTTCAGAAAGTAACGGAAATTTAACTAATTTATCTAGCAATTATTTTACTACATCTAACGATATAATTTGTAAAGCTGTAAATTGTCATTATAATGCTAATCATACATGTACTGCAGATAGTGTACACGTAAATGACTCTCATGTAAACTGTGATACTTTTATAAATGATTAAAATCATTCTCTATTATTAAAACATATATATTTATAGTATTTTTAACCTGTTGTGCTAATTATTTTACTAATAATATTGAAATTACTATATAGTTTTTAACTATCAAAATGTAGATTGTTATAATCTAGTATTTTCAATAATCGTATTTAATTAGCACAATAGGTTAATTATATAATTTATAATAAATAATACAACTACAGGCATTTCTGCTATAACATTTGTTCACTAAACTTTTTAATTATGTCATCTAAACATGATTGACATATAGAATAGTTATTATAATACTTTATATTATCTTGTGTACTGCAAAATAAACATTTAGATTTTGATTTTGCAATTTCTATATGGTCATCAAACAGTTTTATGCTAACTACTTCATTTTGTTCAAAGTTTAATTTATTTCTCATTTCTTTTGGTATAACTATTCTTCCTAGATCATCTATATGACGTTCTATTCCTAATGATAATTCTTTTGATGTACTTTTTTCCATAACTGTAAATTAATCCCTCCTTAATATTCTATTATACATTTATTTTCAGAATACTTGTTAAGGTAATTTTTGGTAATATTTTAATTTAATAATACTTTATTTTACTAAATCAGCTTCACTATATATCCTTACATCTTCTTCTTTATTTAATACCCTAAGTATACCTAAAGATAAAGATTCTAATTCATTTTCTCCTGGCATAACACAAACATCACTTATAAACTCTACTCTTTTTCTTATATTTTCAGTGATAAGATTAGAGTAAGCTATCCCTCCAGTTAATATTATTGTATCTACTTTTCCATATACTACTGTTGCTAATTCTCCTATACCTTTTGCTATTTGATAAGTCATAGCTTCATGAACCAATTTTGCATTTTCATTTCCATCACTTATCATTTTTTCAACTTCTCTTACATCAACAGTACCTAAGTATGAAGAAATTCCACCTTTACCCCTAATAGTTTTAAGCATCTCTTTGTGTGTATAGTTTCCTGAGAAACATCTATCAATTAGCTTTTTACAAGGTACTCTTCCCGATCTGTCTGGAGAAAAAGGACCTTCATCATCAGATACTATATCTACCATTTTGCCATTTTCGTGTACACTTAGGGTTATTCCTCCACCTAAATGAGCTACTATTAAATTTAATTCATCATATCTTTTATTGTTATCTTTAGCATACTTTATAGCCATAGCCCTTGAGTTTAATGCATGGCTTAAACATTCTCTATCCATTCCATTAACTCCAGACAATCTTGCCACATCAGTTAACTCATCAACTGATACTGAATCATATATGTATGCATTAATTCCTAAATTTCTAGATATTTCATAAGATATTATTGCACCTAAATTTGATGCATGTTCTAAAACTGGTTTATTTATTAGTCTATCTATCATTTCATCATTTACTAAATACGCTCCAGATTTAACTGGTGGCAATAATCCACCCCTTCCAACTATAGCACTTAAAGAATCTAACTTTATATTATTTTCTTTCAATGCCTTTAATACTTTTTCTTTTCGCATTTCAAATTGTTCCTGTACTTTATCGTACTTTTCTAAATCTTCTACTTTATGGTCTATAGATTTTACTAATATCTGTTTTTCATTATCATATACAGCTATTTTAGTTGATGTAGAACCTGGGTTAATAGCTAATATTCTATAACTCATAAATTTCCCCCTTAAAATATAAAAATTGCTATCTCAAAATAGAATTTATTAGTTACCTATAAAATTCTATTTTGAAATAGCATCAATAATTAATTAGACTTTAAAGGAAATGCTTCTTCTGAAACCATTTCCATTCCTTTTTTAAATGCTTGTAAGTTTATATCAACAAATTTTTCTTTAATATTTTCTCTTATTATACTTTCCCAATCTATATCTTCAAGGCTCATAGATTTTACTAATGCTCCTAAAAGGATTATATTCATTACTTTTGAATTGCCCAACTCTTTAGCTTTATCTGCTGCGTTTATTATAGTTGCATTTAATCTATTAAGCTCATCTTCTATTTCTTTTTCTTTATAAATAGCTTTACCTGTCAAAACTGGTATAGAATCTATTCTATAATTATTTACAACTATATTTCCTTCTGGCTTTAAATATTCTAACCACCTTAAAGCTTCCATTTTTTCAAATGATACTAATATATCTGCACCACCTATTTCAATAACTGGTGAATAAACTTTTTCTCCGTACCTAACTTGTGAAGATACTGAACCTCCTCTTTGGCTCATTCCATGTATCTCACTCATTTTTACATCATATCCAGCATTCATAAGACCTGTAGTTAATAATTTACTTGCAAGTATAGTTCCTTGACCTCCTACACCTACTAAAAGTATGCTCTTTGTCATATTAATTTCTCTCCTTAGATATAGCATCTTTTGGGCATACTTGACTACATACTTCACATCCTACACATTTATTACTATCTATGCTTACCATTTTTTCTTCTGATTTAAATGATATAGCAGGACACCCTATTTTCATACATAGTTTACACCCTATACATTTATCAGTATTCACACTACATTTAGAAGTAAATGGATTATTAAACTCTTCTATATCTTGTTTTGAGAATTTTTTAAGAGCACATGGCCACCTAGCTATTATTACTGATGGTTCATCTAGTTCAAATGCCCAATCTAAACTTTCTTTTACTTGTGATAAATTATTTGG
>NZ_CATXCO010000126.1:0-6926 GCF_958366745.1 uncultured Romboutsia sp. | reverse complement strand
TATAGCTTTTGGTATTATGAAAGAATTAAAACTAAAAAATATAGATAATATATCGATAGTAGGATTTAATAACACACCTTTATCAGCATATCAAAATCCACCACTTGCTACAGTTGATATAAATTCCTATGAGTTAGGATATAGTGCTGCAAAATTGCTTATAAATAACTTAGAAGGTAAAGAGCATGCAAAAAGACACTATATAGTAGATACAGAATTTATAGAGAGAGAATCCTTTATATAATGATATAAACTCTAAATAAAAAGTTAAATTTAAGGGGAATTGGGAGTATGATAGATGCATTTATATTTGATTTAGATGGAGTGATAACTGACACAGCAGAGTATCACTACCTTGCATGGAAAGAATTAGCAAATAAAATAGGTATAGAAATAGATAGAGAATTTAATGAAACATTAAAAGGTGTAAGTAGAATGGAATCTTTAGAGAGGATACTTGTACATGGAAATAAGAAAAATGATTTTACTATTGAAGAAAAAGAAAAAATGGCAAATGATAAAAATATGTACTATGTATCCTTAATAGAAAATATAACACCTAAAGATATATTACCAGGAATAAGTAAATTATTGGAAAATATAAAATCGAATAATATAAAAATAGGATTAGCATCAGCAAGTAAAAATGCGACTATGGTGCTTAATAATTTGAAACTTGTTAATTATTTTGATTTTATAGCAGATGCATCTAAATGTAAAAATAGTAAGCCTGCGCCGGATATATTCCTTATGGCTTTAAATGGTTTAAATGTTGAAGCTAAAAATTGTATAGGGATAGAAGATGCATATTCTGGAATTGAAGCAATAAATACATCAGGAATGTATTCTGTAGGAGTTGGAGATAAAGAAACATTAAAAAATGCAAATTTAGTAGTAGAAGATACAACATATTTAGAATTTGATACATTAATGGATATATTTAATAAATAAAAAGTTAACAGGGGGATATGTATGAAGCGTTTATTTAACACTATTGATGAGTGGAAGATAATTCAAGATAAAATAGAGTTTGAAGAAAATAGATTAGCTGAATCCATAATGAGTATAGGTAATGGATATATGGGTATGAGAGGTAATTATGAAGAATATTATAGTAAGGACTCTCATAGAGGATCTTATATAGGAGGGGTTTGGTATCCTGATAAAACACGTGTTGGATGGTGGAAAAATGGATATCCTAATTATTTTGGTAAGGTGCCAAATAGTGTAAACTTTATAGGTATTGATGTATATATAAATGGAAAAATATTAGATTTAGGAAAAGCCGAGGTAAAAGATTTTTATAGAGAGTTAGATATGAAAAATGGTACTCTAACTAGAAAATTTATAGCTAACATAGATGGATATGAAATAGAAGCTAAAGTTACAAGATTCTTAAGTATAGTAGCTAAAGAATTAGGAGTTATAAAGTATGAGATAAAAGCATTAAATTTTGATGGAGAAGTAATGTTTTGTCCATATTTAGACTCAAATGTAAAAAATGAAGATTCAAATTATGATGAAGCATTCTGGGTTAACGTTAGTACAGATTCTAAAGAAAACTATGGTAGTGTAGTAGCTAGAACTAAAGATAATCCATTTAATACAGAAGTGTTTACTATAGCATCAGTTATGAATATTAAATCCAATAAAGATGCTAAAAAAAATACTTACTCAAATAAAGAATACTATAGTGATAATACTTTAGTATTTGATATTAAAGAAAGTGAAACTATATCTATAGAAAAGTATGTTGCTATAACTACTACAAGGGACTATAAGGAAAATGAACTTGTAGAAAAAGCTGAATGTATATTAAGTAAAGAAGCAAATAAGGGGTATGAAATAGTTTTACAGGAACAAAGTAAAGCATGGAATAAAAGATGGGAAACAGCAGATATAAAAATAGATGGTGATGATTTAGCACAACAAGGGATAAGATATAATTTATTCCAATTACTTTCAACATATTATGGAGATGACTCAAGACTTAATATAGGTCCAAAAGGATTTACAGGAGAGAAATATGGTGGAGCAACTTATTGGGATACAGAGGCATATTGCATCCCAGTTTATCTTGGTGTAGCATCTAAAGAAGTATCAAGAAATCTTTTATTATATAGATATAATCAGTTAGATAAAGCAAAAGAAAATGCTAAAAAGCTAGGCTTAGATGGAGCTTTATATCCAATGGTTACATTCAATGGTGAAGAGTGCCATAATGAATGGGAAATAACTTTTGAAGAAATTCATAGAAATGGTTCTATGGTTTATGCGATATACAACTACACTAATTATACTGGAGACTATGAATATATAAAAGAATACGGTATAGATGTAATAGTTGAAGTTGCAAGATTTTGGGCAAGTAGAGTGCACTTAAATAAAAGAAAAGATTTATATATGATTCATGGAGTAACAGGTCCTAATGAATATGATAATAATGTAAATAACAACTGGTACACTAACTATCTAGCTAAATGGTGCTTAGAATATGCAGCAGAAAATATATCTAAGTTAGAAAAAGAGTGTATAGAATCAGTAAATAGAAATAATGTAACTGAAGAAGAGGTTAAAACGTGGTTAAATATATCAGCTAAAATGTACCTACCTTATGATGAAGAGTTAGATATAATAGTTCAACATGATGATTTTTTAGATAAAGAATTTATAAAGGTAAAGGATTTACCAAAGTGCAATCTACCTTTAAATCAAAATTGGTCATGGGATAAAATACTTAGATCATGCTTTATAAAACAAGCAGATGTACTTCAAGGAATTTATTACTTTAGTGATAAATTTACTTTTGATGAAAAGAAAAGAAACTTTGATTTCTATGAAACGTATACTGTTCATGAGTCATCGCTATCTCCTTCGATTTATTCTATAATTGCTTGTGAAATAGATAATCTTGATAAAGCTTATGAGCTATATTCAAGAACAGCTAGACTTGATTTAGATAATTATAATAATGATACTGAAGATGGACTTCATATTACATCTATGTCGGGTGCATGGCTATCTATAGTTCAAGGATTTGCAGGTATGAAAACAAATAATCAAACTTTATCATTTAGTCCGAAGCTTCCTGATAAATGGAATAGTTATAGCTTTAATATAAACTATAGAGAGAATAAACTTAAAGTAGAAGGAAATAAAGACGGTGTAAATATAACTAATTTAGAAGGTAATGATATAGAAATTAATGTTTATGATAAAAAATATATAGTAAAAAATAAAGAATATATAGATAATAAAGATGTTGCATTAAACTAAAGTATGACGCCTTAATACATAAGGCGTCATACTTTTTTTATATACTAAATAAAAATTAAAATTTCATTATAATATGAGAGATATGGACCAATATTTTCATGAGTCAACAAAATACCTTGAATAAATAATCATAAATGTTATATAATGGATGTATATGAATAAAAATATATTATACAAAAGGTTACAAAAAAGATACATTATCTGTTAATTTTAAAGGAGATTGATTATGTTAAATAGAAAAATTGCGATAGGAGTAAGCGTACCTGTTATGGCCCTTGCATTATCAGCTACAGCTTCATTTGCAAATTCAAATGAAGGTACAGTAACGGCTGATGCATTAAACGTAAGAAGCGGACCAAGTACAAGTTATGGTATTACTACTAAGCTATACAAAGGAGATAAAGTAGAAATATTAGAAACATCAAATGGATGGCATAAAATAAAAGAATCAAATGGAAAAATAGGATGGGTGAGTGGAGATTATATAAAAGTTTCTTCAGGAAGTACTTCACAACCATCAACAAGTACAACAAAAGCAACAGTAACTGCAACTTCATTAAACGTAAGAAGTGGAGCAGGAACAAGCTATTCAGTAATAACAAAGTTACCAAAAGGAACAGTAGTAGATGTTCTAGAAAGTGCATCAAATGGATGGAAAAAGATAAAAACATCAGGTGGAACAACAGGATCGGTAAGTGGAGAATACTTAACAACAGGATCAGCTGGAAACTCATCAACAAATAACTCAACATCACAAACATCATATAAAGCAACAGTAAATACAGACTCGCTAAATATGAGAAAAGGAGCAGGAACAAGTTATTCAGTAATAACAAAGTTATCAAATGGAACAGTAGTAGATGTTCTAGAAAGTGCATCAAATGGATGGAAAAAAATAAAAACATCAAATGGAACAATAGGATGGGTAAGTGGAAGCTACTTAGCAAATGGTGTGGTTGAACAGACATCAACACCATCTACTAATAAAGTACAAGCAGTAATAGATTTAGCTCACAAGCAATTAGGGAAGCCTTACGTATGGGGAGCTGAAGGACCTAATAGTTTTGACTGTTCAGGACTTATATACTATGTATATAAAAATGCAGCTAGTATAACATTGCCTAGAACTTCGTCTGATCAATACAGCGCAGGAGTAGCTGTAAGTAGATCAAACTTAAAAGCAGGAGATTTAATATTCTCAAGTACTGATGGAACTGGTAATATAACACATGTTGCTATATATGTAGGAGATGGACAAATGATACATGCTCCAAGAAATGGTAAAAATGTTGAGAAAGTTAGCATAAACAACAGCTACTGGAACAAAGCATATGTAGGAGCAAGAAGAGTTTTATAATATAAATTAAATACTTTATATAAATACCTCAAAAGATAGATTTATAATCTTTCAATTGAGGTATTTTTGCATAAAAATATTTAAATTTCTTTATTTATTATTAAAATATGCTTACTATATTAATGAATAGAAAAGTATTTTAATATCATATTTTTTACTTAAGGAGGCTATTATGGTACTTAATAAAGATGAATTTCTAAAAGAGTATAATATAGATGAAAAATTTTTAATAGATAACAATATAGACTGGAATGAATTAGAAAAAATTTATAATGACTATAGCATGTATAGAAAAAGTTATGAAACTCAAGCAAATTTAATTTCAAATATACTTAGGGAACATAAAAAAGTACACTCTGTTAAAGCACGTGTTAAAGATGAGAATCATTTAATAGAAAAGATTATAAGAAAAACAGAAGATAGAAGAAGAAAATATGGACAGGATTTTAACTTTACAGTAGAAAATTATAAAGATGAAATAACAGATTTAGTAGGAATAAGAGTAATACATATATTTAAAGAAGATTGGGAAGAAATTCATAACTTTATAACTAAGATGTGGAATGTAAATGAGATAGTTGCAAATATTAGAAAAGGAGATAATACTAAGACATTTGAAGAATTAGGTATTGAAGTTTGTTCAAGATTATCAGGATACCGTTCAGTTCATTACTTAATAGAATCATATCCAACTACAGAAAAAGTTATAATAGAAGTACAAGTTAGAACTATATTTGAAGAAGGGTATGGAGAAATTGATCATCAACTTAGATATTCACTAAATGAGATACCAGAAATACTTGAACAAAACCTAATGTTGCTTAATAGAATAGCAGGAAGCTCTGATGAAATGGCATCTTTAATAAATTTATTAAGTAAAAATTTTAAAGATATAGAAAGTGAATACAATAAAAAAATAGAAGAAAAAAATAAAAAGATATTAGAGCTTAAAGAAAATATATTAAAAAATGAAGCTTTAGATGAAAAAGATAAAAAGTTATTTATAAAAAATATAGAAAGTATAATAAACTAGTTATAATTAATAACCCTCATATATAAGATTTATTAAATAATACTTATATGTGGGGGTTTTATGATAGATTTAGAAAGTAGGATAGAAGAAATCAAATCTAACTTAGTATCTAAAAATTTTAAATATATAATAAAATGTAAATATAAAACTATACCTGCAAAAGAAAAAGATATATATGACGAAGAAAAAGTTAAAGAGTATAACTATTATGTTAAACTAATAAAAAAGTTGAAGAAACATATAAAGGATTCAAGTGATATACAATTTTATACAAGGTATGATAAATTTAATAATTTAGTTTGTTTAGTAAGCAAATTTGATATAAACGAAATATATATAAATTTAAATATTGATATAAGAATAATAATAGGCGATAAATATGATACTTATATGAAAGCTACATACTATCAGGAAAAATGTGGTATATTATATTTAGAAGAATTTGTATCTGGAAATAGAAAAAATGGATATGGATCTATGTTACTAGATAATTTGAACTTTATTATAGATAACATAAATAGTAGATTAAAAAACTATAATAACTATAGTGAAACTTATAATTTTAAACCTATAAAAATCCTAAAAGGAAGAGCAATACCTTTTAAAAGTGTTATAAGTCAGGAAGACTTAAATAAACTATACACAAAATATGGATTTAAAATAGATAATAACAATTATTTATTAAAAAATAGGGAATAAATATATATATTATAGCAAAAATAAATAGATAAATAAAATTATGCTAAGGAGGCTAAAATGGATTATAAAATAGGCACAAATTATAATGGATTTGTACTTGTAAGAGAAGAAAATATAAAAGAAGTAAATTCTATAGCTAGAATATTTGAACATGAAAAAACAGGTGCAAGACTTTTACATATGGAAAATGATGATACTAATAAAGTATTTTCAATAGGATTTAAAACACCTCCAGAAGATAGCACAGGTGTTATGCATATACTAGAACACAGTGTATTATGTGGATCTAGAAAATTCCCAACTAAAGAGCCATTTGTTGAACTTGTAAAAGGTTCTTTAAATACATTTTTAAATGCAATGACATTTAGCGATAAAACAATATATCCTATAGCAAGTCAAAATGAAAAAGATTTCTTTAATTTAATGGATGTGTACTTAGATGCAGTATTTTATCCAAATATATATAAAACTAAAGAAATACTTATGCAAGAAGGATGGCATTATGACCTTGAGAAAAAAGAAGATGAATTAACATATAAAGGTGTTGTATATAATGAAATG